>NZ_BAIO01000031.1 GCF_000613305.1 Komagataeibacter kakiaceti JCM 25156 | reverse complement strand
ACGCCTGTTCGTGGCAAATCGTCTTTCCGGCAGCATCTTTTCGTCGGATTTTGAAATCTACCTGCCGTCGTTCACGCCGAACTGCTACCAGGGTTACCGGATGTCCCTCTCGCAGCGTGGTGCGCTCTATCGTTCCATCTATATGACGGTGGCAACCCAGACCGAGTTCGTGAACGGGAACTGATTTCCGGCTTGATGCCTAACAAAAAGGGCAGTCCTTACGGGCTGCCCTTTTTGTTAGTCACAGATACTCGCAGGATTATATGGGCATTGTGTTCGCGGGTCTCTCTCTTGTCTCTGTCTGCATCATGGGACTGCATAGTGCCATCCCATATCCGGACTGGTCCCGGTCTGGTGAACTGCACTCAATACTGCCCCAGATCGAGTGGTATCTGGACGAAATCGTAACGACTTCCGTATCGGCTAGGGGCACTTTGTTGCTGGCCCTGCTGGCGGCCGCCGCGATGGCTCCGGGTTTGGCCTTCTTCAATGTTACCCGTGGCTTGCAGTCATATTTTGCCCGTGCATTATCAGCACTTGCGATGCCGACGCGGGATGCGATTGTCGCGTATAAGAATCGATCTGACATCCGGAAAACAGAACAGGAGGCATATCCATGACGTTTTTGCATGGAATGTATGCCAGTCGCCGTTTGAACCGGATTTAGAGGAGAAGATCACGGATGAGTGAACTATCGGCGCCTCGGTGCCCGGAACCCATTTCGTTACTTATCCGTTACTTCAGGCTGGAAGATGGTCATTGCGGGGAGTGGGCGGTGACTGTTGCGTGGTGATTGATGACTTCGGGAGGTCTTGACGGGGAGAAGATGCGTTTGCGAAACCGCCACCCTTCGGGGAGGGTGCTTAATGGGCTGGGGCATCCCCGGCTGCCGCTGGGCAGCGTCTACGCGGCTTCGGTCAATCCGTGGATAGCAGCGTAAACGACATCCTCTGGCGGCTGCCAGGAATGCGATCTCCTCCTTCGAGCCGTCCCCGGCAGGGTCCGGCTGAAGGCCCGGATGTGTAGACGATTATTTTCATAATATCCTTACGGCACGGCATCGCCCCCTCCCCGCCACATTTCACTTCTCTCCGCGTTGTAAATGGTTCGCCAATGCGCAGCTGATCAAGGGAAGGAAAGCGCAATGGTAATCAATCGTCTGGCTGACCCTGATGGACATTCATGGCTGCGTTCTGCTCTCAGGATCGTCAACGCGCCCTTGCCTTCTGAGGCGCCTCTGAGGAAATAGTCAAAGCCATCGATCTGTGTTTGTCCGGAATTGGGAGGATCAAGGAAATAGTGATGGCTCCCGCCCCGTCACCGGGACAGGACGGGTTGCCTGGTCCTTCTGGTCCGACCTAATCGTGTTCTCGGTTATCACTCAGAAAGGAAGAACGACAAGAACTGAACGTTAAGCTGGTGCCTGGTCTTGTCAAAATTTAACACGAGCGCCTGACGGGGAAGGTGCGCCGGGTTCCGGAGAGCGAACGTGGGCAGCTTCTCCAGATAGATCATCATTGATAAACGCATTTCGTGCGGTATTTCCGATTATATTTGTTGTGACACCATCAAATGTTCCACCAACGAGGCCACCAACGACAGGAACCAGCTTTGTGAGGTTAAGGATTCCCGTTGTTCCGGCTTTTGTCACGAGCCTGAATCCCACGGCTTGGTTGATCTTTGTTATTACTGTTCCGGTAACATACTTCTTGATAGTGGAAGCTGTAAATTTCGTTCCAAACTGAACCCCTGCCGACTTAACAATCTCGCAGCGCTGTTGCCCGTAAGGCAAACAAAACAAAGCGTTTTTGTTTTGTCGTCCAGCACATCATGCCCGCCAATATGTGCGATGGCAGCGATCATTCTTAACTGTATATAGAGAGTAGATGCCATGTTTGCAGGTATTGCAATCGGTATTGTTATGGCACCTCCAAGGTTGGTTACAAAACCACCTGTGGCAGCTTTTGTGTTCTGCCATCTGATCAAACTATTGGCGGCATCTTTTTTGTTGTAATTATTTGACCTTAGGTATTCATCACCGAGGGACTGCGCGGTTCCCAATACGCCGCCGCCGGTTACGGCTTTTTCGTAACCCCATTCCAGAGCTTTTCCGATGACACTCAGTTGGTTTTCTGACATCTCTCTTCTCAAATATTTAGTTACAGCCTGTTTCAACACATATGCCAGATTTTCACCTTCGGAAAGAGGCCGCTTCTCTGTTTGTTCGTACAACGTCAGGCGGCCATTTCATTTTGGTTACCTCGACCGTCCCGGCTGTTCTGCCTGCTGTCTCTTGGCGTCGACCTGCCTTTTCGCTTCGTTCGCGGCCGATTCTGCATTCCGCGCGGTTTCTTTAGCTTTTTCTTTGGTCTGGTCTGGTGCGTTTTCCGCCCCCTTCCCTCCCGCGATTTCCATTTCACTAGGGCGTGTCGTCAGTTAATTCCGATGATGGCGGAGACGAGTTGCACTGCTGCGAGGAATGTTGATTTCAGCTTGTCGTAGCGTGTTGCAATGCCTCTGAACTGCTTCAGCCTGGCAAAGAAGCGTTCAATGATGTTTCTGTTTTTGTAGAACTGGAAGCTGATTTTACGTGGATTGCGTCGGTTTTTCCTTGAAGGGATAACCGGTGTGATCTGTCGTGATTCAAGCGTTTCAATGAGCGGATCGGCGTCATAAGCCTTGTCGGCGATAAAGGCTTTGGGATCGACCTCATCCGGCAAAGGTTCTGCTTCCGTGATGTCCGCTCTGTGCCCGGGCGTCAGGGACAGGGCGACCGCCTTTCCTGCAGCATCGACAATGGCGTGGATTTTCGAAGTCAGTCCGCCACGGGACCGCCCGATGGCCTGATCCGCGCCCCTTTTTTACGGGCACCCGCACTATGCTGGTGAGCCCGGACAATCGTGCTGTCGATCATCATATATTCGTTGTCGCGATCGGTGATCAGATGCCGGAAAATCCGTGCAATCATGCCGCTTTCGCACCAGCGACGCAGTCGCCGGTGGACGTTCTTCCTGTCCCCGAACCTGGCGGGCGGATCACGCCAGGGAATGCCGGCAGGTAACGATACAGAACCGCTTCCACAAACAGACGGTTATCGGCAGCCGTTCCGCCGGCATGACCTTCACGACCCGGGAGAAGATCCTTTATCCGTTCCCACTGGCTGTCACTCAGGCCATATCGTCGCACTCATTCTCTCCCTGAAAACAGAGAGAAAACATCACAGATCAAACGGGAGTACAAGCTTCATAGCGCCAGATGCCAACTGACGACACGCCCTTGTGGTGGGTTTCAATGGAGGTATCGGAAGCGCGGCGGCTCAAGGCTCTTGAGGAAGAAAACGCGAAGCTGAAGCTGCTTCTGGCGGAGAGCATGATGGACCTCTCGCCGCTGAAGGAACTGCTGGCAAAAAACTCGTGATGCCCGGTTTGCGGCGGGAGGCCGTGACCTGGGCGATCCGGGAGAAAGACTATTCGTAGCGGCGGACTTGTCGGCCTATTGGTATGGATCCGAAAACTTGGCGCTATGCGTCACGCCGCCCAGATGGTGCCGCAGTGTGGGGATGGAGAATTTTTTCTCATCGCTCAAGCGCGAGCGCATCCGGCGGCGAACCAACAAAATGCGCCCAGAAGCCCGGCAGGACGTGTTTGACGACATCGAAATATTCTATAATCCGATGCGTACGCATGTCGGGAACGGAGTGCTGTCATCCGTTCAATTCGAACAACAGCAGATTTTGAGTGCTCAAGGCGTCTAGAAAACCAGGGGCTATTCAGCTACAGGGGGAAGCATCTCACTCATATGGACTGATCAGGGTTACATAAAATCGAAACCGACTGAAAGTATGGCATTACACTCGAAATCGTTAGGATGGTTGCAACAGAATGTGGTGTTATGGCCGCTGGCCAATTGGAAGATTATAAGGGAAAAGCTTGATATGGGAGACCCGACGCGGATGGTCCATTAAAATATTATAAGTGCAACCCTACATTTCTTATGGCTCTGCACATAATTGTTTTCGTCTGCTGCATGACTGAAAATCTGGCTGACAATAAGTCAAGGGGCATAATGTGCTCTGAAATAATAAATAAGAGCCATATTTATCTGTCAATATAATCTATGCGGAAAATTAACATGATTGTTATTACAGGTGGTGCCGGGTTCATTGGTTCGTGTCTTCAAGCCGAACTCCACGCTCGTGGGGAGGAAACTGTTGTTGTGGATTGGCTGGGTCATGAAGAAAAATGGCGTAATTTACAGCTTCATGCACCATCACGTATTGTTGCCCCTGAAAATCTGGATGCTTTCCTAGCGTCGGAGACGAAGATCAAAGCCATTTTCCATATGGGTGCCATAAGTGAAACAATAGCTGTGGATGGCGATCTGGTCTGGCATACAAATGTTACATTGTCTCAAAAACTCTGGTCGTGGTGCGCCGAGCGGGATATCAATTTCATTTATGCTTCGTCTGCTGCGACTTATGGTGCAGCCTCTACGAAGATAGGATTTTCCGACGATCTATCAAGCTTGATACTCTACGCCCTCTTAATCTTTATGGCTGGTCCAAGCATGCATTTGATCAGTGGGTTGTGAATCAGGTTAAAAATGGAAACAAAATTCCAAAACAATGGGTTGGACTGAAGTTCTTCAATGTATATGGACCTAATGAATATCATAAAGGCAAGATGCTTTCCGTTATAAAAGTAAAATACGATGATATTTCAAATGGATTTCCTGCAAAATTATTTAAGTCTTCGTCCATATCCATTGCAGATGGTCAGCAGTCACGTGATTTTATTTGGGTTGGAGATGTAGTTGATGTAATGATGTGGTTATACGAAAATCCACATGTCAATGGTTTGTTTAATTGCGGAACAGGGGTTGCCCGCACATACCTTGATCTTGCATATGCCATTTGTGATTCTCTTGGTAAGTCTCGAGATATTGAATTTATAGATATGCCGAATAATCTTTTAGGTAATTATCAAAACTTTACCTGCGCTAACATGAATAAGCTTCGAAGCGTTGGGTATAAGAAAGATTTTACAACATTGGAAAATGGGATAAATATTTATATAGAAAAATTCTTAAAACGCAACATATATATATGAACAATTCAGGATAAATTGATAAATTTCAGCCATCACATAATAATATGATATGATATTTATATTGTGTTTTTATATTAAATATATGGGTGTGAGCAATAGATTTCTAAGAGCCTGTTTGAAAAATCGGTCTGATATGATTCAAGCTCAGGATGTGGACGTCAGAGCAGAGGGGCCGGATGGCCAGGATCACCCGCAAGACGAAACGCTATCCGTCTGACATGACGGACGAGGAATGGGAGCGGATCGCGCCTTTGGTGCCGCACCCCGGACGACGTGGAAGGCCGCGCGAAATTGAGTTCCGCGAGGTGATCAACGCGGTGCGCTATCTGGTGCGTTCAGGCTGTGGCTGGCGGATGCTGCCGATCCACTTCGGGCACTGGCGGACTGTTTACGGCTGGTTTCGCGAACTGGCCCGACGCTTCCTGTTCCAGACCGTCCATGACGTGGAACTGATGATGGACCGGGCTCAGGCAGACCGCGACACCAGCCCTACGGCAGCGGTGATCGACAGCCAGAACATCAAGGCGCCTCACGCGAAAACAAGAGGTTACGACGCCGGTAAGAAGGTCGTCGGCCGCAATCGCCACATTGCCGTCAATACGGACGGACGCCTGTTGATGATCAATCTTACCTCTGCCGATATCTCGGACAGAGCAGGTGCCCAGAGGATCCTGGATACCATCTGCAAATGCTGTCCCGGGTGAAGCGCCTGTTCGCCGATGGCGCTTACGATCGGCTCAGGCTCATGGACAAGGCGGCTTATCTCGACTTCGTCCTTGAATCATTCACCGTCGCGAGGGTGTCAGAAGCTTTGAGTGACGCGCCTCCTTTTTTGTATCCCCTCAAAAGGAGAGTTCCCGTTTTTCATGGCCTGGGGTTGATGGAATGACAAGGGTCCCAGGGGCATGCGTCAGGGACGTGAACAGCGTTTCGTTGAGACATTCATCCCTGAGTCGACCGTTGAAGCTTTCGACAAACCCGTTCTGCTGCGGCTTCCCCGGGACGATATAGTGTCATTCGATCTGCATCCCGGAGGCCCATTTCAGAATGGCATGGGATGTGAATTCCGTCCCGTTGTCGCTGATAATCATGAGGGGTTTGCCATATCGCTCCACCAGAGTTGTCAGTTCCCGCGCCACACGTCCGCCTGACAGCGATGTGTCGGCAACCAATGCCAGGTTCTTCCGGCTGAAATCGTCGATAACAGCCAGAATGCGGAACCGGCGGCCACAGATCAGGGCGTCGGACACAAAATCCAGGCTCCAACGCTGCCCAGGTTTCTGGGGACGGTCATGGGAGAACGCGCGCCCAATGCTCGCTTTCGGCCTCCCCGATGACGGACTTTCAGCCCCTCCTCCTGATAAAGGCGGAACAGCTTCCTGTGATTGGGTGTGAAGCTTTCCCGCGCCAGAAGATAGCTCAGGCGGCGGTATCCAAAGCGGCACCGCTGGCCCGCCAGTTCCCGCAGACGCTGGCGCAGGACGACATCGTCCGCCCTAGTCGAAATATAGCGCGCAACACGGCGGGCAAGACCGACAAGCGCACAGGCACGGCGTTCGCTCAGGGCCAGAACACCGCGAATATGGTCGACCGCCTGCCGCCTGGCGACAGGCGTCACCACTTTTTTCCAACGATTTCTTTCAGTGCGGCATCATCCGGCATAGCATCCGCCAGAAGACGTTTCAGGCGGCTGTTTTCATCTTCCAGCACCTTCAACCGTTTGGCCTCGGACACTTCAAGACTACCATAGCGGGTCTTCCATTTGTAGAAGGTTGCGTCACTGATCCCGTGTTTTCGGCAAAGATTAGAGATCTTCAGCCCAGTTTCCTGTTCCTTTAGGATCCCTATGATCTGCTCTGCCGTAAAGCGACTGCGTTTCATCCGTCCGTATCCTTCTCGATCGGACTCTACTTTAAAATGGGCACATTTTCGGGGGGCACGTCAGTTCTTTTACGGCCCCGGCACATGGTACTGGCCGGATGGTGCGTTCAGCAGTCATCTTGCAGCCGGAGAAATTGCCCTGATCTGTGCGGGAGATAGCACATTTTCCTTTATTCATGTGGCGATGCCACGCAGGCGACAGTGGCGGCCTTAACGGCGCCGGCCGACCTCTATAACGTTGTCGACAGTCAGCCAGCGCGACTGGCGGAATGGCTACCGGCCTATGCGGACTGGATCGTGTATTCCTTGCCGCCCTGCCTTGATGAGGAGAAAGCCTTAGCCTTATGGGTGTGGAAAGCGTGTATTACCAGAACAGCCTGACGGGTGCGGATAATCGGAAAGCCCGGGAAATACTAGGTCTTGATCTACGGCAGCTTCCCTGGCTGAAAGGGTAAATCAGGGCATCGGGCTGTCAGCTGTGACGCGTTCCCGCCCTCCGCGCACACCGTTATTGCCGGTGGCGGATAGGATGGAGGGCCGATCTATTCATGCCAGAAAAGCGGTGCGCGGCGTAAGCGCTTCCAGGCTGGAGAAAGGGCGCGCAATGCCTGACGATGCCGCCTGTCGTTCCATGAAATAAAGGCACTGATAATCGGTGCAAGATCCGGGTGTGTTTTTTTTAAATCGAGAGCAAGTGTTGACGCGACAATGGTATCATTATTTTTGCCAAGCTGCTGCAGCAGTTCCTTGCAGTGTTTCATATATGCCTTGACCGCGCGGGCAGGATAAAGAGCTTCAAGATAGCTGGCCACATAGCGTAATTTTTTGAGGGATTTACGCAGCGTGTGTCGTTTCTTGGGGGAGAGATGGCTGATCCGTCGTCCGCGCCGCATGACCTTGCGTTGCAGATGATCGAGCACTGTGGGTGCCACATGGCCTAAAGAAATTTCCTTTCCCCCCCTCCCTTCCGGAAAAGACGCATCCTCGATCCAGAGACTGAGGGAAAGGACCAGTGCAGTCAGCTGGTGCCTGCAGTTCGTGCCTGATCTTCTGGTACGCGGCTGTTCTTTTTAGCTGGGCGGCATCAGTCAGCATGTGGACCTGATCATCATTTTCATGCGCGGGAAAGGCGGCGGGCAATGTTTCCAGACATAACACATCCCAGTCACGTGCTTCCCCCAGTTCACGTCCAATGCGCTGCAATTCAGTCTGGAACAGCCTGAGGGTAGACCGATCCACATGCCTGCTTTCGACAATCTGAAGCACGGTGCGCAACTGCCGTATGGCCACGCGCATCTGGTGTACGCCTTCAGGGTTCCCTGCCTCGGTTGCCGACTGGTTGTCGATCAATGTGTTCAGGCCAGAGCGGATCAGGATGCGAAAACCCTCAGCCAGGGTCATGTTTCCGGTCAGTGGAGGCTTGCGGTCCTGCACCGGGAGAGCTTGCGCACCTGTATGAAGACGGTACCCGCGCTCGGCTTTTGTCAGGACGTCCAGACGTAGGGGAGCGATCGCCTGCAATGCCAGGGCCAGGCCATAAATTGCCCGTACCGGGCCATCCTTGAGTTCAAGTTCGAGTTCCCTTACCGGATCGCGCGCATTGCCTGACTGGACATAGCCTTCGTCAATGGCAGCCTCCACCATCGCGCCGTTGTATGGAAGCGTATGCGTGGTACGGTCTATGTGCGAAACCCAGACCGGCTTCAGCCTGGTAGCCAGCGCCGTTATCAGTGCTCCGTACGGTGTATCCGACAGCACGTCCATATCAGGGTGATCGTGACGGATGCTCCATTCCCATTCCCCGCGATGTATGGCCAGTTGGCCTTCTTCCCTATCGGTTTTCAGGGTCTGGATACGCAGGCTACCCGAACGCCTGACACGCAGGGACAGTCCCGCCTGTTTCAAGTGCAGGTCCGGGGTATCGTAATAGGTCGTGATCAGGCGCTTTTTCTGGCTGCGCCCCAGGGCTATGGCGGCCAGATGGTGGCTGATTACTGTTTGTGCTTCAGGCTCGAAAAGCAGCTTCAGCTCGATTTCCTGTGGCGGGAGGGGATAGCTTTCAGACATTTCTCTTTCGTACGATCCGTCACGAGACCGTTTCTCCCTGTTCGGGTTCTTGTTATGTGTACCGTAGGCAGCGGCCCGGGATTTTTTACTGGAACAATGCATGGGCATGGTCGTGCGAGATGAAGTATTTCGAGGAAAATAAAGTTCAAAATATTTCAAATAATTATTCATATTTTTGTATGGTCGATGGCATGCTGGATTGCTGCCATGAAAATTCAGCCGTTTCCGCAATGGTGTCCGGACGGGAGCAAAGGCGGCCATCTGCACCACCGTCATTGCCGCCCGGCAGACCGCGCCGCAGATTCACGAAAACCGCCTGCTGGCCAGCGTGAAGCTGATTGCTGACCTTGGTGGGGGGTGGGACGTGCCGCGACTGCCCGGCAGGAATGCCTTCCCGCGCGATGACCCGCTGGCGCCTTCCTTCCATGGAAAACATGCGCGGGAATAGGAAGGCAATGTGTGTTACCCATGTTTCATCAAGTCATTTCATAACGCTGATGGTATTTTTATAGTCATATCTGTTCCTGACGGGAGGACGAAGCGATGACCGATGTATCAAGACGTGATTTCGTGGCGGCCGGCGCCATGTTTGCAGGTGTCGCCGCCACCATGGGCGCTGGTGCCCGGCAGGCCCACGCCGCAGGGGACGGGCACGGCTTCATGGCGGCATCGTCCGGCGGGCCGGATGGCCCCGGTCCTCACAGGCCTGCAAGTCCCGGCCTTCAGGGTATCTGCGCGTTGTGCGAGGTAACCGGCGGGGGCGAGAAGGTTTACGGCATCGCAGTGGAATATGACGCCACGATCGACCCGGCCAGTCTGGCGCTTGATACCTACACCACGGCCGTTTTCCCCGCCGCCAGTGGGTTCTTTGCCGGCATGCCGCAGGAGCCGGACAAGAATGAGACAACCGCGGCGGCAAAGCCACGCCCCATTGCAGCCATCTATACCAATACTGATCCGGCACTCCGCTCCGACCGAAAAAGTGTGCCCGGCCGGTATGTCATTGCCGAGTTCGCCCATGACCCGGACCTCAGCGTACCCACCACCGATAGCGACAGGGTTACGCTGATACAGGACAAGGGCGTCAGAACTACGGGCGGCATGGTCTATGCCGGCAGCAAGACCGTATGGAGCAACACGGGGCATCACGGCAACCGGGTCGCGATCCGTGGGGTTGATGCATGGGAACAGAACCACTGGTGGTGGGATGATACGCGTTCCGCGTGGCTGGAATACAGCATATACCTGCCGAAATCCTTTCTAGCGGAAGGTGGTGAAAACCGGGCCTATCCCCTCGTTCTGGCCGTTACCCATTCCGGCACCAGCCCCGATGGCACCTGCGCCCAGACGCTGACCGAACAGTGTATTGCCAGTATCTGGAGCCTGCCCGAAGAACAGGACCGACATGAATGTGTGATCATTACCCCGCGCTACGAGCGCACGACCATGAACGATTACTGGGAACATACATCAGACGTGGAGAACACCTACCGGCTGGTTGAATCCCTGCTTGGCAACACATGGGATTATGGCAACCCCAACCGGGCAGACCGACGTGACAAGGTCCTGAAAATCGACCGAAACGGGTTTACTGCACTGGCTGGTCCATGGGGGCGATGACATCGCTATGGCTGATGGCCAGGCATCCGGAAACCTTTTCCGCCGGGCTGATCATCGCGGGCCAGCAGCGGCCAGCCGATGTCGTGCCCCTTGCCAAACAGAAGATCCTGATCATTACCGGTTCGGAAGATGACAAGGCCACGCCATGGAACGAGAAATGCGTGCCGGTATGGGAAAAGGCGGGCGGCACCGTGGTGCGCCCGAAGAACCTGCTTGACCCAGCCCTCATCTTCCCGGTCGATCGCCAGCAGAAGCTGACGGATCAGGTCAACGGCTACCTTGCAAAAGACGCCAATGTCACGTTCCTGACATTTGACGGTGTTGACCACATGGGCTCGGCGCGCAAGTTCTTCTACATCAGGGCCGCACGCGACTGGATGTTCAGGCAGTCAAAGGCATGAGTGCGGCCTCTTGCGGGCCAATGGCGGTATAATTCGCCACCAGGCCCCGGCCGCATCTGGACCGTATCGTATCAGTCCTGCCCCGTAATATCCTGCAGGACATCGAAACCCTCGAAGACCGGGGGGCCGATCGTCAGGACCTTGCCCTGCCCAGCCTGGGCATGCGCCTGCCGGAACTGCTCTGACTGCGTCCATGCGCCAAATGCGGCATGGGAAGCCCATACCGTATGGGATGCGTACAGGACGTGATCTTCACGTGAAGGCCCACGCAGGAACTGGAAGCTGACAAAACCGGGCACGGTTTTCAGCAGGACATCACGTTCCAGCCAGCGCTGTTCGAATTCTCCCGTGCATTCCGGTCTGACCCGGAAGCGGTTCATGGCGATGTACATCTGTCTGTTTCCTCGTCAATATTGTCATGGGGAAGGATGAAGGGTCTGGCCGTTTTTTCGTGGCGGTGGACGCAGCCCTGCCGCAACCCGAAAATGTCGCAGGCAGATCCTGCGTCAGGACGGTTTCTGGCGGTCCCTGCGCATGGATTGTTCCCCGGTGCACCACAACCAGCCAGTCGGCACAGGCCGCGGCCCAGTTCAGGTCATGCAACACGATCGCCACCCCACCGCCCCGGTACGCATGCTGGCGGGCCAGTTGCAGTACAATCGCCTGATGCGCCGGGTCCTGGGCCGAAATCGGTTCATCCAGCAGCAGGAAGCCGGGTAGCGTGCCATCTGTCATGGCAACTTCCAGTTGCATCAGGACACGGGCAAGATGAGCGCGCTGTCGTTCACCGCCAGACAGCGTCATCATCTGCCGGTTGGCAAATCCTTCCAGTCCCACCCGTCTCACCAGAGCATCGGCCAGCAATCCCTGTTGCACAATGTCCAGCTTGTGGGCCGCCATCCCGGCTCCCATCATGACCATCTGGCGTACCAAAAACTGCCCGGCTGCCTCGCTTTCCTGTGTCAGCATGGCCCGGTGTCTGGCCAGCTCCCGGGCAGGCAGGGTTGCAATCCACCGGCCATCCAGCATGACCTTCCCCCCGGTTGGGGTGGAAAGGCCGCTGGCAATGCGCAGCAGGGAACTCTTGCCCGCGCCGTTGGGACCAATGATTGCCGTGACATTTCCCCTGCCAAAAGGCAGGGTGATGCCATGCAGGATGTCGCGGCCGCCCTGCCGCCATGTGATGTCGTGTAATTCCAGTGTCATCACGCAATGCCCGTGCGATGGCTGCGCGCCAGAAGCCAGACGAAAGCGGGCGTGCCCAGCAGCGCGGTGACGATGCCGACAGGCACCTCCGCCGGGCTGGCCAGCGTGCGGGC
>NZ_BAIO01000032.1 GCF_000613305.1 Komagataeibacter kakiaceti JCM 25156 | reverse complement strand
CCGCGCCGTACATACAGCGCCCCGATCCCCTTGGGCGCATGCAGCTTGTGCCCCGACAGCGACAGCATGTCGATCGCCGTTTCCTTCAGGTTCATCGGAACCTTGCCAACGGCCTGCACCGCGTCGGTATGGAACAGGGCTCCGGCTTCATGGGCGAGTTCGGCCAGCATCTCCACGGGGAAAATCGTGCCGGTTTCGTTATTGGCCCACATGATGGAGGCTATGGCGGTGCGCGGCGAAAGCGCCTTGCGATACGCCGCGACATCCAGCCTGCCGCGCGCATCCACGCCGATGTAATGCACCTTGACGCCACGGGACTTTTCCAGCCACGCGCACAGGGCCAGCACGGCGGGATGTTCCACGGCGCTTGTCACGATCTCATTACGCGCGCCCTGCGTTTCCAGCGCCGAAAGAATGGCCGTGTTGTCGGATTCCGTACCGCCGCCGGTAAAGACGATTTCGTGGTCGAACTGCGCGCCCAGCAGCGCCTGTAGCTGCCGCCGCCCCTTCAGCACCGCGCCGCCCACTTCCGAACCGAAGGCATGCATGGATGATGCATTACCGAACTGCTCGGTAAAGAAGGGCAGCATTGCGGCAACCGCGGCCGGATCGACACGGGTGGTTGCATTGTTGTCGAGATAAACCGCCTTCATCTTGCCCACTCCCTTATTTTCCGGCCGGAACCGGAATGACGCGTACCGGCATGCCCAGCCGTTCGGCCAGGCGCGCCTGAATGCCCTGCACCGTCACCGCCGCAAGCTGGCAGTTGACGCACGCACCGGTCATGCGGACCATCACGCGGTTATCTTCCACATCCACCAGTTCGCAATCGCCGCCATCGTTGCGCAACGCGGGGCGCAGTTCTTCCAGAACTTCCTCGATCACGCGGATCTTCTGCACCGTCGTCATCCTGGAAGCGGAGGGCGCGGGGGGCGCGACCGGGGATTTGCGCTGCTGGCGCCCCGGCACGACCGGAACCGCGCCCATGACAAAAGCCTGCGCCGGGTCAAGCAGCCCTTCGGCCACCATCTCGGCATTGGTCTTTTCCAGCACGGCTTCCACCCCCTCGACGCAGGTGCCGCAGCTTCCCGTCGCCTTGGTGAAATGGGCCACCTGCTCCATGCTCGTCAGGCCGTTGTTGCGAACCGCGCGCTCGATCATGCCTTCGTCAATGCCAAAGCACTTGCACAGCAGCGCGCCTTCCTCGTGGTCATCTTCCCAGACCTCGCCACGGTAGTTGGCTACCGCCGCGCGCAGCGCCTCGTACCCCATGACCGAGCAGTGCATCTTTTCAGGGGGCAGGCCACCGAGGAAATCGGCAATGTCCTGATTGGTGATCTTCAGCGCCTCATCAAGCGTCTTGCCGATAATGATCTCCGTCAGGGCGGAGGAGGACGCAATCGCCGAACCGCAGCCAAAGGTCTGGAAGCGCGCATCGGTAATTCGTTCCGATTCCGGATCTACCTTGATCATGAGCTTCAGCGCGTCGCCACAGGCAATGGCGCCCACTTCCCCAACGCCGCTGGCGTCTTCCAGCGTTCCCGCGTTTTTCGGGTTGAAGAAGTATTCCTGTACTTTATCAGAGTATTCCCACATGGGGCACGCCTCCCGTTACCTGGTGAAATCGCCTGGCACGCGTATTAACTGAAGGATTTTCCGCAAGAGCATTTGGATGCCGCGTTCGGATTGTCGAACGAGAAACCGGACTGTTCCAGCGTCACGACAAAATCGACGGTCGTGCCGTCCAGATGCGGCATGCTCTCCGCATCGACAAACACCTTCACGCCATCCATTTCCATGATCACATCGGACGGTTCGGGCGCCGAGACCAGCCCCATCATGTATTTGAAGCCGGAGCAGCCACCGGATTCCACCATGATGCGGATGCCGTCGACCGGACCGGCCGCCCCTGCGATGGCCGAGCGAACGGCGTCACAGGCACTTGGCGTCAACTGGATCATCGCGAACTCCTCTTTCCACGAAAGGTTTGTCTGGAAAGACGCAAGCCGCGTGCCAAGCATGGATGGGAAGTATCAACCACTTCTCCGTACGGGATCTGTCCGGTTTACAACTTTGTCGGCTTCCTGACGTGTCCGGACACGACAAACAAAAAATCCCGGCTCAGGGCCGGGACCGGAATTCCGCTTTGGTGAAGGTACGTTTTTTCATGCAACCCTGCCCGCCGCGATGCGCGCGAGCAGGCTTTCACCGTCTTCCTCCCCAAAGCACTGGTCGAAGTCGTCACATTCATCACAGACGGGCGTGGAACACAGGCTGTAGCCTTCATCGCGGCAGATGAGACGGAAGAAGAATTTTTTCCACTTCATGTCCGCGCTGTTGCGCCGTGCCAGCGGCTCGAAATGACGTTCGAGAAGCCATGAGAGTTCGCGCCTGTGGCGCAATCCCAGATCCTGCCACAGATGATTGGGCTCCATCGCGCGGCGGGCGACCAGGGCGGCAATCAACTGCCCCCAGGCCGTATCCTCCGTGCTGTTGCCCCGGCGCAGCAGGTCGCGCAGTGCCGCTTCGGTCTCATCCACCTCCGGCGCGGGCATTTCCGCCAGGCGTTCAAAACGCTCTTTGGCCCCGGGCAGCGTCCTGCCGACCAGTTCGACCATCTCCCGGCCGCCCAGCCCGGTCAACTGCGCGAGTGGGACCGCCCGCTCACGCGCCTGGACAAGGGACAACGCCAGAATGGATGCAACCACATGGGCATCGAACTGGTCGCATTCGCCCCCCGCGCTACCGGCCATAAGCCAGCCGTAGATATCCGTGGCCTGCATTGCTTTTCCATCCCTTCGGGTTTTCAGGCGGCTCCGTGTGTCTGGCAATCGGTCGGACAGACCCGAGCGCACGCGCCACAGCCTATGCAGGCCCCGTCATCCGCCATCACCATCACGCGGCGTTCGACATCTCCGTCGTCCTCGTCCTCATCATCGACAACATTTCCTTCATCATCGATCCCGCGCAGGGTCATGACACCACGGCCACAGACCTTGAAGCAGCGCCCGCAGCCGATACAGACCGCCGGGTTGATCGAAAGAAGATAATCCGGCTGCCATGGCCGGCCGTCACGGGTTACGCAATCCATGATTATTCCCCTGCCTTTTCTTCCGCGGCCCTGAGCGCCTCGCGCTTGGTGATCAGATCCGCATAGGCCTGATGGGCGCGTGCGGCGACCGCCGTGATTGTCTGCCAGTTGACGGGCAGATCCTCGGCCAGATCATGCAGGTCCATCTTGGCCTGCGTCGCCCGCGCGGACAGCTTTTTCAGTTCCGCCTTCATGTCCGCAATCTGCACCATTCTCTTTCTCCGTTATGCCCGTGCGACTTCTGGAAACTCTTCAATCTGCGCGATCGCCTGACGCACCGCCTTTTCGCCCTCGCGCGCCAGCACCGCGAGGCTGTCGAACCCGAAGCGGTGTACGTCGCGCAGCGACCTGGCCAGAACGACCAGCCGGCCGGTTGTCAGGATCACGCGGCCGAAACCTTCGTGGCTCATCTTCATCATGGGCGAGGCCATGAGCCCCGTTTCCTGCTCGATGGCCAGACCTACGGCCTGATAGAACGTCTCGACCCGCGCCAGCGTGTCGGGATCGGGATCGCTGATCATCGGCATGGCGCGGCGCTCTTCCTTGGTGACGATGTAATCATCCAGCAGCGCCGTATCCTTCTTGCGCTCCCACGCGCCGTACATGTCTTCCGCCCGGATGCGCCCGATCAGCGCCTTCATGAACGGTGTCGCCATGGGATCATCAACGACTTCATTACCTGTCTGCGACATCGTCAGTCCTCCTCATCCAGAAAATCCATGGAACGTGGCGTCGCGGCCCCCATCGCCTTGCGCAGCCATGGCGGCGGGTTGCCGGTCATCATGGTCTGTACCCGTTCGATAACCGACGGGATGCTCTGTGCGGCGGGCAGCTTGACGGGGTGGATGCGCGCACCGACAACCTTGGCCGCCGCCGGGCCGCCAATGGCCAGTACGAAAAGGAGATTGCAGCCAGCCAGGGCATCGACCTTGGGGCCGATCCTGTCATCTCCCTCGACCTTGTGCGCGCCAGATTCATCCGACACTTCATCAAAGCCCACGGCCTCGACAAAATGCGCCTCGTCCGGTGTGACGTCCCATACGGCAAACCGGCGCGCCGAGCCGAAATGCGCGTTCAGGGACTTCATATCCTGCGTCGCGATCGCGATACGCAGCCGGGGCACGGGTGCAGCCACGGCATCACCCGCACCGGCATCGGCTGGCGCGGGATCAATGAGCTGCAAGTGACGCGCTGTCATGCACAATCTCCTCGTTAAAGGGGGCAGTCCGCGCGGGCGCGAAATCGTCCGGCTTATGTTCATGCATCTGCCCATGAACAGGTTGGCGACACGGAAGATCAGATCCCGCGTGCCACAATATCCGACCGTCTGCATATGCGCCGTGCCAAGGCGGTCGAAAATGGGAAAGCCCACCCGCATCAGGGGGATGCCAAGACGTTCGGCGGACTGCCGGCCGTGGCTATGGGTAACCAGAAGATCCGCCCCGCCCGCCGCGCGCACGGCGTCTTCCATATCCGTCAGGTCACCGATAATGACGTTCTCCGTCGGGATGCGCGCCAGATTGGGGGAATTGGCGGTCGAGGCCACGGCCGCCACGATTTTGGCACCCATGCCGGTAAAGAACTGCGACAGGCTGAACAGGAGATCCGGGTCACTGGCAATGGCGATCCGCTTGCCACCGAAATGGAAGTGCCCGTCCAGCATCGCATCCAGAAGCTGGCTCCGCTGGCGGCGGTACCGGCCCGGCACCGCCCTGCCCGAAATATGCGAAAGCAGGGACAGCAGGCGGTCATTGGGCGCCAGCCCCGTCAGGGTGGGAAACACCGTAACCGGCACGCCCGTCAGGCTGCCCAGCAGATCGGCGGGCTGGCGCATATGCTCGCCAATGGCGATGGTATGGACGGCGCGGGCCATCTGCGCCACTTCCTCCAGCCGTGCGCCCCCCTGGGTGGTCGGGCACCAGTCCTCGGCTATGTGACCATCCAGCGAACCGGACAGGTCGGGCAGGATGACCGGATACAGCCCGAAACTCTCGATCAGGTCGCGCAGGTACTCAATATCGGCGGGGGTCTGGTTGACACCGGGCAGGACATTAACCTGCTGGAATGACGTGACGGCCGGGGACCAGGGCGCCACGACCCCCTCGATCACGGCGCTGACGGCGGCGGCCCATCCGTCTTCCAGCGCGCCGATGTAATCGGGGGTTGACGCGAACACGACGGACGTATCGGCCAGTTCGGGCTGGCGCGCCAGGATCAGTTTCAGATCCCCGGCATAATCCTCCCCCCGCGTTTCCACCAGCGCGGTGGAGGCGATCCCGATAAAGCGTGGCTTCATCCGGCGGTGCAGGTTCAGCAGCGCTTCTTCCATATTGCCCGCCGCGCCCAGAATGGTGGCGACTTCATCCATCGCGGTGGTCTGAAGCGGAATGGCCTCCTTGTAATGCCGGACAAGAAGAACAAGCGCGAAGGACGTGCATCCCTGCGAACCATGAAGCAGGGGCACCGCCCCCTCCATGCCCAGATAGGCCAGCGCCGCGCCCAGTGGCGTGGAGGACTTGAGCGGATTGATCGAGACGGCTTTGCGTGACTTGATGATTTCAGCCATTTAACCCTCCCGCGCCAGAGGTGTCAGGCGGGGCACGTTGTCGTCCAGCCAGTCTTCCGTATCGCCCTCCTCCCACGGGGCCAGCCGCCGTACATCGGCCCAGACCGGATTGGACAGGGAGCGGTCGAGTTCCTTCACCAGCGTCACCATGCCATCATATCCAGCATAGGCTTCGTGCCGTTCCTGATTGATGTCGAGCCATGGCACGCGCGCCTTCAGCGCGACAAACTGCGTGCGACCGCCCGACAGCAGGATGTCGGCGTCACCCCGGCGGAGCTGGGCGTACATCTCACGCGGGGGGATGCTGTCGACCATGTGGGCGTCACCACCCATGATGTCCTTGATCTTCTGCTTGTCGTTATCGGTGGATTTGCGGACCGAGGTGCCGACCACCACCATCCCCATCTCCTGCAGGGCCGAGACGATCGACCACGATTTGACGCCGCCGGTATAAAGCAGCACCCGCTTGCCAGCCAGACGCTGACGGTACGGTTCGATACGCGCCCAGGCACGAGCTTCCTCGGCGGTGACCAGCGCCTCGGTCCGCTCGATCAGGTCTTCCGGCGCGCCGCGCGACACCAGCAGTTTCGCCACTGAACGCAGGGCCGTTGACGTATCGCTTATGCCGTAAAACGAACCTTCGAAATAGGGGATGCCCCAGCGTTCCTCCATCTTGCGCGCGACATTGATGAGTGCGGTGGAACACACCATCATGTTCACTTTCGCACGGTGTGCGGACGCGACCTCGCGGTACCGGGCATCGCCGGTCACGCAGGCATGAACACGGATGCCCAGGACCTCGAATAGCGGACGGACCTGCCACAGCTCACCGGACAGGTTGTATTCACCTAAAATATTGATGTCGCAGGGGGTGCTGACTTCGGGCTCCATCGTGCCGATCACATGATCGAGCAGCGCCTCACCCGCCAGCTTGTTCCCCAGGTTCTTGGACCCGACAAATCCCGGCGCATCGACCGGTATGCACGGCGTGCCGAGTTTGTCGGATGCATAGGCGCAGACCGCGCCAATATCATCACCGATCAATGCGGGAACACAGGTGGAATACACGAAGACGGCAGGTGGCGCGTACCGCGCGATCACCTCCTTGATGGCTTTGTACAGCCGTTTTTCACCCGTCCCCATGACGATATCCATCTGGGACAGGTCCGTCGTCGCACCCAGCCGGTACAGTTTGGGGCCGGAGCTTGCCGCATGCCGGTTATCCCAGCCATTGCCCTCACAGGCCAGAGGTCCATGAACAAGATGCACCACATCCGTAATCGGCTGGAGCGCGATCTTGGCCCCGTCAAACGCACAGCCGCCCGCGGCGGCGCCAGGCGTCAACGGCTTGGAGCAACCTTTCTTGCGTTCCTTCTCGCCTTTTGCCGCGTTCTTGTCGCAGCCCGGCTCGTTGAACAGTTCGGCAACCTTCGCCTTCAAAGCGTCGCTCATCGTCCTCTCCAACCTATCTTCCCGCGCATCCGGGCGGCACGGGGCCGCCCGGCGCGAACATTAGCGTGTCAGATCAAAGGAATAATCCGTCACACCGGGGTCCATCGTATCGTCGTCCAGCTTGTCGAAGATCTTGTCCAGCAACGTCACCAGAACACGCAGCGCGCCCTGATAACCCCACACCGGGAAACGGTGATGGTGATGGCGGTCAAAGATCGGGAACATGAGGCGGATCAGCGGGGTATCAGTGTCACGCTCCAGATACTTGCCGTAGGAGTTGCCAATCAGCAGATCGACCTTTTCCGTCGCCAGCAGGGAGCGCATGTGCCACAGATCCTTGCCGCCCCACGCCTTGCAGCCGACGCCGAAGGGTGAGCTGTCGAACAGCTCCTGCATCTTGGCTTCCCATGCCTTGGAGCCATTGGTCGCCAGGCAGTGCTTGGGCTCGCCACCCGTTTCCATGATGAAACGCGCCATGCCGTAAACGAAATCGGGGTCACCGTAGATCGCGTAGGTCTTGCCATGCAGCCAGGACTGGCTGTCGGCCATCGCGTCGATCAGGCGGCCACGCTCCATTTCCAGTTCCTGCGGGATGGGCTTGCCCGACAGTTCGGAAATCGTCTGCAGCAGCTGGTCCGTGCCCGCGACACCCAGCGGGTAGTTCAGCGCGGCTGTCTTCTGGCCGAACGTCTCGCAATATTCCAGCGTCTTGGGCGTGCAGTATTCCTGCAGCGAGATCGTGGCCGCCGCGTTGACCGCGTCACGCGCCGCTTCGATCTTGGTGCCGCCGTCATACATGCGGAACTCACCGTCCGACGGGGTATCGAACTGGTCCGACACATCCGACAGGATCGTGTATTCCACACCCATCAGGCCGAGGATACGCTTGAGTTCACGGTTGTTACCCACCGCGAAACCGTCAAAGCCCGGAATGATATTGATGGACGTGTTCGGAACGGCCGTCTTGCCCTTCCAGAAATGATCCAGAATGCCCTTGAGCATGTTGTCGTAGCCGGTGACATGGCTACCGACGAATGCCGGGGTGTGCGCGAAAGGAACGTCGTATTCCTTGGGCACCGACCCCTTTTCCTTTGCCGTCTCGATGAAGGCATGCAGGTCATCGCCGATGACTTCCGCCATGCAGGTCGTGGAGACGGCGATCATCTTGGGGTCGTACAGCTTGTAGGTGTTGGCCAGGCCATCCACCATGTTGTTCAGGCCACCGAACACCGCCGCATCTTCCGTCATGGACGAGGAAACCGCCGAGGACGGCTCCTTGAAATGCCGTGACAGGTGCGAACGGTAATAGGCGACGCAGCCCTGCGAGCCATGCACGAAGCTCATGGTCCGTTCAAAGCCGGACGCCACGAAAACCGCGCCCAGCGGCTGGCAGGCCTTGGCCGGATTGACCGTAAGCGACGTACGGGCAAAGTTCTTTTCACGGTAGTCCCAGCTTTTGGTCCAGTCCGCGATTTCGGTTACTTTCTCAGCCGGAGGCATGTTCTCCAGCTTCGCCTTTTCGGCCAGCATCTGCTTGTATTCCGGTTCACGGAACAGCGGCGCATGGTCGAGGATCTTATCAACATTTTGAGGCATGGTAATGGGAATCCTTTCACATACCCGCGTGCGCCATACGGCACGCGGGCCGCTTTATGGCCTCAGGCAGCTTTTTTCCAGGGAGCCTTGAACATGCTCCAGACCGGATTGTTGATGGCGAGATCCATGTCGCGCGCGAAGATGGCGAAACCATCATAGCCGTGATACGGACCCGAATAGTCCCAGGAATGCATCTGGCGGAAGGGGATACCCATCTTCTGGACGGGGTATTTTTCCTTGATGCCGGAGCCGACCAGATCGGGACGCATGCCTTCGATGAACTTTTCCAGTTCATAGCCGGTCACGTCGTCATAGATCAGCGTGCCTTCCTTAACGTAGTGGCCGGTGCGCTGGTAATCATCGTTATGCGCGAATTCATAACCCGTGCCGGTGATTTCCATGCCCAGATCGTTATAGGCGTTGACCACGTGACGCGGGCGCAGGCCGCCGACGTACAGCATGACCTTCTTGCCCTCGAGACGGGGACGGAACTTTTCCAGGACGGCATCGACCAGGGGCTGGTACTTCGCGATGACCCGCTCCGCGCCTTCCATGATCTTGTCATCGAACAGTGCGGCGATCTTGCGCAGGGAGGCCGCGATCTGCGACGGGCCGAAGAAGTTGTATTCCACCCAGGGGATACCGTACTTCTCTTCCATGTGGCGGCAGATGTAGTTCATGGAGCGATAGCAGTGGATCAGGTTCAGCTTCGCCTTGGGCGCGCGTTCCATTTCCGCCAGTGTCGCGTCACCGGACCAGTTGCCAACCACGCGCAGGCCCATTTCTTCAAGCAGGATGCGTGAAGACCAGGCGTCGCCACCGATGTTGTAGTCACCGATCACGTTGACGTCGTAAGGTGTCGTCTCGAATTCTTCAGGGCTGTCGTTCTTGTCGAACACCCAGTCCCGGATCGCGTCATTGGCGATATGATGGCCGAGCGACTGGGAGACGCCGCGGAAGCCTTCGCAGCGGACCGGCACGATGGTCTTGCCGGTTTCTTTCTTCTTCTTGCGCGACACGGCTTCAATATCGTCACCGATCAGGCCGATCGGGCATTCGGACTGCACCGAAATACCTTTGGCCAGCGGGAACAGCGTATCGATTTCGTCGATAATCGTTTCCAGCTTCTTGTCACCGCCGAACACGATGTCCTTTTCCTGGAAATCGGACGTGAACTGCATGGTGACGAACGTATCGACGCCGGTGTTGCCGATATAGTAGTTGCGGCGCTGCGACCAGGAATACTGACCACATCCGACCGGGCCATGGCTGATATGGACCATGTCCTTGATCGGGCCCCAGACCACGCCCTTCGAGCCGGCATAGGCACATCCGCGGATGGTCATGACGCCGGGAATGGATTTCACATTCGACTTGACCGCGCAATCGCTGAGGAAATCACCCTCGGCGGTTTCTTCCGCGGTCGGGGCCTTCGCGACATTGAGATGCTTCTGCCGCCGCTTTTTGGCCTTGTCCGGGTACGCTTCCAGCACTTCCGCGATCAGGCGGGCGTGGAACTCGCTTTCGTTAACGTCTTTGTCCAAACTCATTTTCTTGGTCCCCTTCGTGGAAGCGGGAAACGATGTCCGGCAGTCTCCCGCCGGACATCCTGACAATCAGAGCGAAGCGGCGGCGGAGGCCTTGGCCTCCTTGGCTGCCAGTTCGGCAAGCGCCTGCTCGTCGGATTTCATGATGCCGAATTCCAGCAGCATGTCTTCCAGCTCTTCCATGGTGATCGGGGTCGGGACCGTGCCCTGGCCCGAATTCGCATGCACCTTTTCCGCCAGCGTGCGGTATTCGGCCGCCTGCTTGGAATCCGGCGCGTACTGGATCACGGTCTGGCGGCGCAGTTCCGCATGCTGCACGATATTGTCGCGCGGCACGAAGTGAACCAGCTTGGAGTTCAGGCGCTTGGCCAGCGCGTCGGCCAGGTCGTATTCACGGTCGGTCTGGCGTTCGTTGCAGATCAGCCCGCCCAGACGCACGCCGCCGGAATGGGCATACTTCAGAATGCCCTTGGCGATGTTGTTGGCGGCGTACAGGGCCATCATCTCGCCGGACATGACGATGTAGATTTCCTGGGCCTTGTTTTCACGGATCGGCATGGCGAACCCGCCGCAGACCACGTCGCCCAGCACGTCGTAGGAAACGTAATCGACGTCGTCATACGCGCCGTTTTCCTCAAGGAAGTTGATCGAGGTGATCACGCCACGGCCCGCGCAGCCAACGCCGGGTTCCGGACCACCGGACTCAACGCACTTGATGCCCTTGTAGCCCAGCTTCAGAACGTCTTCGAGTTCGAGATCCTCGACCGAGCCGGCTTCGGCCGCGAGGCTCAGAACCGTATCCTGCGCCTTGGCGTTCAGGATCAGACGGGTGGAGTCCGCCTTGGGATCGCAGCCGACGATCAGGATTTTCTGGCCCATTTCGACCAGCGCCGCGAGGGTGTTCTGAGAGGTCGTCGACTTACCGATGCCTCCCTTTCCATAAAAGGCGATTTGGCGAAGCTTGCTCATGATATCGTCCTGTTTTCCGATAAATCGCATGACTGCGGACTCTTAGGCCCGCCAATAAGGACATCCGCAAACAGCGTGCCATCGTGCAAAGATGAAAAAGAAAGGCTGTTTTACCTGCGACCGACAGTTTCCTGACCGTTTTGTCGTGCTTCATACAAAAGGCGACAAATCAGGCGATTGCACCCGCCGCTCCCCTTTCCCCATAAAAAAACCGCTGCGCGAAAACATGCGCAGCGGCCTGATCAGCCCGGAAAACCGCCCCCGCCAGTCATTCAGGCGGCCAGCAGATCCGTTATCGCGTCCAGGGAAATACAGACGGGGCGGATGCCGTTGATCTCCAGAAAGCGTAATTCATTACGCGACATCACTTCCGGCTCCACCACGGCGTAGTACGGTCCAGCGGAGCGCTTCATGATCTGCCGCGCGTAGATACGCAGCATCTGGTCATCAAAGCGACAACCCAGGAATACAAAGCCACATTCAGTACGCCGGAACCTGACAATGTCCGGAATTGGTGTCTGGATGTCGATTTCCGTCAGTACCTCGACATAATCGGAATCGGCAATCAGGTAATTATGGGCCGGTGTTACCGAACCGTGGGGTTTGTACAGAATGGTCTTCCAGTTCCGGGCTTCCGCCACCGGCACTTCCTGCCCGGCCGCGTCATAGGCGCGGAACCACTGGAATTCACCGATACCCGCGCGGGTGATGCCCTGAATCTCGCCCCACGCATCCGCCGGGCAACCCGTTTCCAGCGCCGTACGCATGGCGCCGTCGTACCAGGTATCGACAATCAGCGGCGGGGCGTAGGCGGCCAGCATTTCATGCAGCCCCACGGGCTTCACCGGTTCGGCATAGGCCTTGTCCATAAGCGCCGTAAGGGTGGAGCGGTGGCGGCGGCTTTCGATATACTGCGCCGCGGCCCACGGATTGCCCCGCGCCCGCTTGGGCAGGGCGACCTGGCTCCCCAGAAACGCGGCAAGGTCGGCGGGGC
>NZ_BAIO01000033.1 GCF_000613305.1 Komagataeibacter kakiaceti JCM 25156 | reverse complement strand
CTCCGCCCTGCTGGGCCGCGCCGTTACGATCGGGCGGGAACGCTCGCGCCCCATCGGGCTGGACGATGGCACGACCGGTGTTGTCACCGTCCACCCGTCCTTTCTGCTGCGCCTGCCCGATGAGGCCAGCCGGGCGCGGGAATACGCCCGTTTCGTGGCGGATCTGCGTCTTGCCGCCAGCCATGTCATGCCCGCGGGCACATGATCGGCCACGAGGAAAGCCAATGCCAGATATGCGCTCGCGACACCGTTACGTAATGCCAAGATGCGTTATTGATTAAGGTGCCCCTTGTCGCCGAAAGCCGTATATCGTGCCCGCAGACCTGCATCTTCTGCCTTCCTTCCTGAATCGAATTTTTAGTGGAAAGCATTTCCCCACCATTCGCGCCCCCGGTTACGCACGGATGAGTGGCCTGAAATGGCTTTATGCCCCCACGCCGGAGGCCCTGGCCTTCGCCGTACGCACCACGGTGGCGGCCCTCATGGCGCTGACCATCGCGATGTGGATGGAGCTTGACGATCCGCCATGGGCCGCCATGACCGTATGGATCGTGGCCCAGGGATCGCGGGGCGAAAGCCTGTCCAAGGCGCGATGGCGTCTGGTCGGCACCGCCATCGGGGCGATCAGCGCGGTCATCATCGTCTGTTCCTTTCCACAGGCGCCGTGGCTGTTCTTTCCCGCCATCAGCATGTGGATCGGGCTGTGCTGCATGTGCGCCACGCTGGTGCGCAACTTCCGCTCCTACGCGCTGGTGCTGTCGGGCTATACCTGCGCCATCATCGCCATGGCCGCCACGCGCCAGCCTGACAACATCTTCATGATCACCATGTCCCGCACGTCCTATATCGTGCTGGGCATCACGTGCGAGACACTGGTGGCGGTGCTGTTCGCCCATAACCTCGCCGCCTCCGCGCGCCGGAACATGCGCCAGAAAATCCAGCTGGCGCTGAGCAGCGCCACCGATGCCGTGGCCAACCTGCTGGCGGGCGATGACCAGGCCTTCGTGCGCTCGCGCGCGCTGTTCGGCACGATCCTGAGCATCAACGACCAGATCGAGTTCAGCGAAGTCGAGATGGGCCCCCACGGGCATGAAGGCGACCATGCGCGCGCGGCCCTCGCCTCCGTTTCGGTCCTGCTCTCGCGCGGGCTGGGCATGATGGCGCGCATCAAGGCGCTGGAAACACGTAACGAGCAGTTTACCGAGACCTCGCTGCTCACCCGCAGCTTCCTGCTGGGTGTGCCGCCCCGGCTGGAAAACGACAGTGACATCGCGCATATCCTGCACGACCTTCAGGATCTGCGCGGGGTCTGCCGCCAGCGCATCATCGACGCCCTGACGCGGGAAATCGGCACCACCCCGAGCGACACGGCGGAAATTGACGACCTGCTGAACTGCCGCATCCTGCATAACGCGCTGGATGAGCTGCTGGGGGAACTCGAACTCGCCGTAAAGGAATTCGACGCCAGCCAGCACGAAATCCGGGGCGATCACTTCCATTTCCGCATAGAGGCGCACCGCGACTTCAAGGAAGCGGCCTATAACGGCATCCGCGCCGCCATGGCGATCGGCATGTCCGCGTTGATATGGGAAATAACGGCCTGGCCCAACGGGATCGGCTTCATCACCATGGTCGCGGTGACATGCGGCCTGTTCGCCACGCGTGAGAACCCGGTGGTCGGCACCATGAGCTTCCTGCGCGGGGCCTGCTGGGCGGTGCTGGTTTCGGGGTTCCTGGTGCTCCTGTTCCTGCCGCGCCCGGCGGAATTCGAGATGCTGGCCGCCTGTCTCGCCCTGCCCATGATCGCGGGGGGGCTGGCCGCGCGCAATCCGTCCACGGCGGGGGCAGCGGCGTCTTACTCCCTGTTCCTGCCCAACCTTGTGGGGCCGGGAAACCAGACGCGCCTGAACGAGATCGCCTATTTCAACACCTCGTTCGCGCTGCTGTGCAGCATCGGCTTCGCCGTGCTGATTTTCCGCGCCGTGCTGCCCTTCAACAACGATGAAGAACGCTGGCGCATGCGCAACCGCACCCTGCATGACCTGCGCCACCTGGCCGCGGCCCATCCCATGCCCGCCACCCAGTCCTGGATCGGCCGCAACACGGACCGCTTCTCGCGCCTGATCCGCCATGCCGGCCCCACGCCCACGCCCACCATTGAGGCCTACCTGCAGGGCACGCTGTCGGCCATGACCATCGGGCTGAACATCATCCGCCTGCGCACCGTGCTGGAGCGTGGGCAGCTACCCGCTGCGGCCGAGCGGGCCATTGAACTGTTCATGAGCCGGATGTCCGAATTCAGTGGCCGTTACGGGCGTTTTGGCCGCACGGCGCGGGTGGCGCGCGGGGCCACGCGCAGCCTGCGCCGGCTGGAAGCGCGTGAGGGCAATATCACCTCACGTATCGAGATCACGCGCGCCATTGCCTATCTGCTGGTCATTTCCTATGAACTGGGTGCAAACGCAGCCTTTCTGGATGCCTCCCAGCCCTATCGCGTCAGCGACGCCTCATAGCGCCGTGGCCTGACACGCGCTGGCCGGGGGGACGGAGCCGATCATGACCCTTGCCCCCCCGCCCGCCAGCGCCGCCCTGCGCGGCCATATCGTGACCTTCAGCGGCAATCCCTTCCTCATGCCGCCCCAGGACGCGCTGCGGGAGGAACCTGACGGGCTGGTCCTGATCCATGAAGGGCGCATCACCCATGCCGGCCCCTATGACAGCACCATCGCCCACCTGCCGCGGGCATGGAGGTTACGGATTATCGCGGCTGCCTGATTTCAGCGGGTTTTGTGGACACGCACGTCCATTACCCGCAACTGCCCATGATCGCGGCCTATGGCGAACAGTTGCTGGAATGGCTGGAACGCTACACCTTCCCCACCGAGCGGCACTTCGCCAACATGGATTACGCCACCACCGTCGCGCGGCAGTTCCTGCACATGCTGTTAGGCTGCGGCACGACCACGGCGGCGGTGTACTGCACGGTCCACCCGCAATCCGTTGATGCGTTCTTTACAGAATCGACCCGCCTCGGCACGCTCATGATCGCGGGCAAGGCGCTCATGGACCGTAACGCGCCCGACTACCTGCGCGACACCGCCCGGCAGGGCTATGACGAATCGCGGCGGCTCATCGAACGCTGGCATGGGCGCGACCGCCAGCATTATGCCGTGACCCCCGCTTCGCCCCCACCAGCACGCCGGAGCAGCTTGAACTGGCTGGCGCGCTGCTTGCCACCGACGAGACCCTGTTCATGCAGACCCACCTGGCGGAAAACCGCGATGAGGTGGCATGGGTGGCCAGGCTGTTCCCCAATAGCCGTTCCTATCTGGATGTGTACGACCGCGCCGGTCTGGTGCGGCCGCGCAGCGTGCTGGGCCATGCCATTTATGTGGACGAGACGGATCTGTGCCGCTGCCATGAAAGCGGGAGCGCGCTGGCCCACTGCCCCACGTCCAACCTGTTTCTGGGCAGCGGCGCTTTCCGCCTGCATGATGTCACGTCCCCCCGCCGCCCCGTCCGCACGGGACTGGGCACCGATGTGGGCGCGGGCACCAGCCTGTCCCACCTCCAGACAATGAACGAAGCCTACAAGATCGCCCGGATGAACGGCAACCGCCTGCACCCGGTACAGGCTTTCTGGCTGGCCACGGCCGGGGGCGCGCATGCCCTGCATCTGGATGACAGGATCGGCACGGTCGCGGCGGGCATGGATGCGGATCTGTGCATTCTCGACCCACGCGCGACACCGCTTCAGGCCCTGCGCGCCGAAATGTGCGACAGCACGGCCGACCTGCTGTTCACGCTCATGATGCTGGGCGATGACCGCAGCATCCGCGCCACCTACGTCAACGGCCGACTGGCCCACAAACGGGGGCACGAGACAGCGATTTAGCGCGTTCTGATGGCTGGCGCATTCCTGAAGCTTTTTGAAAAAAGCTTCACCAAAAACTTTCTTATGACTACAGGACGTTTCGTGGACTGGCTTTTCAAGCAGCCGCTTACGAATCGCGTTGTTCCTGTGGCGACCTGGACTATCAGGCATGATGACATTTCCAGCCCGGAGTGTTGGAACAGGAAACTGTGCGACAGAGATCCGGAGTGCGCCTCAGTCACCCGAAGCTGAAGTAAGCATCCTTGTAATATTTCCTTCCGATGGAAGGGACCATCGGCAATGACAGGTCAACCGATTGATCTGATCAATGCCGGGCAGAGCAGCGCTTCCACAAGACCAAAAAATCAGAATCTGGCTGGCATACTGCTATATCGCCGTCTTTATCAGGGCACGCAACGCGAATTCCAGGCCTTGCAAATGGCCCCGATCCGCAAATTTTGGTCCTCGCCCCAGCACAGCAATCCTGCCCAAAAAACAGCAGGACGAACGTCAGATTCGGACGGCTGGAGGCTTTCGCTCAACGCACTGACAAGGCATACTGCAATCTGTAGACCCTAACTCAAACCAAAAGAGTGTCGGGAGCAAGGTCAGTCTATATAGATATTTTTTCGGTCTGTTCATCTATCCGCGCGGAATATGTAAAAGAATTACATATCTTCAGACAGATCGTCTTTGCGTTAACATGACATCACGGGATACAGAGCAAGCACACCATGGATAAGATTGAAAAAACAGATGTCATTGCCGCGAAGATTGACCGCATCCATGAAGATATAAAGAATATTCATTCCAGAATAGAAGAAAATAACAAAAAAAATCAGACCCTCATGGAATCCATTCAAAAAATGTCCATGGCCATGCAGGTCATAGCGCAGCATTATGGTCAAATAATTCCAATAATAACGTCAATTCAGGAAAGCAGCAATATATCGCTGCGCAATGGATGTGAATCCAGCAGAATTCGTTGTATCTTCCTTGTTCATTCCATAGCCATGTGGAATTCACTCGCCGATATTTATGATCGGATGCGCAAAGACCACCGGTTTGAACCCCTGGTGCTCAGTACCTATACGCGACATCACGGGCATGGCGATTTCTACGGTGAAAATGATGTAAGTTCAGCATTTGATCGGATGGGTATCCCTCATTTACGCCTGAACATGCCCAATTCCTATGAAGGGCTGAGTATTTTAAAAAGCCTGAGACCAGATGTCATTTTCCGGCAGCAGCCATGGGATTGTGACGTCATGCCGGCTTTTACAACACGTGAACTCAATTTCGCGCGCCTGTGCATGGTTCCTTACGGGGTATTTGTTCTTCAGGGCGACTTCATCGCCTCCAATAATGGAACGAACACGACGCCTTCCCACCTGCCACAACCCAATGCCTATGATCAGGCTTATCATCGTGCCGCATGGCGTATTTTTTGTGAAACGGAGATGAGCGTCAGACTTTTCCAAAGCTTTCAGCACTCTGATCCGAAAAAATTCATTTTGTCCGGCTGCCCGAAGTTTGACTACCTGCTCCGCTCAAAGGGACATGGTGTCTGGCCATTACCCGAACCTAATGGCCGAAGCTTTCGTGTCATATGGGCACCACATCATTCAGTATATAATAACCCCCTGAATTTTGGTGTTTTTAATCGTATTTATGCTGACATGCTGGCCTGGGCCCGGAACAGTCCCGACATTCAGTTCGTATTCAAACCCCATCCTGCCCTATCAAGCGGTGTGATTGCTTCTGGCATCATGAATGCCCAGCAATATGAAGGGTATCTGCGGCAATGGAATGCGCTTGAAAACTGCGCAATCGAGACAGGGGAATACGGTGACCTGTTTGATGCTTCAGACATGATGATAACCGACAGCCTTTCCTTTCTTACGGAATATCCCCTTTTTGACAAACCTCTGGTTTTCTTTGATTCCGGGAAACATGCGGCATTCAATGCCATTGGCGAACTAGCCGTTTCCTGCACCCGGCGCGTTTATTCTTTTTCTGAAATGAAGGATGCCGTTATTTTCTATAAAAACGGGGGCGCCTGGGAATTCGAGAGCGAGCGCGAACAGTTAAAGCATATATTGCAGCCGGAACAAGTCCCCGCATCTGAGATAATTCTGGACTCCATATATAATGACATGAAAGATAATAATAAATTATTTGAATAATGTTAGCTTAAAATATCCACGAGGATTATATATTCATGTCCCGGACAAAAAATCAGAATGTGTCACTTTCGCATGATTCTGTTATTAAGTTCTTTGAACAGCGAGCCGCCACCTTCAATCCAACCCATCCACTTGTAACCACAATGTATCAGGATAAAAATCCTGAACTTGCCGAGCGGAGGGATGCGATGGAACGGGCACGCATTACTCCCCTTCTTGCATTGACTGGCAAAGAGACAGTGCTGGATGTTGGATGTGGGATAGGTCGCTGGCTTTCCGCGCTGCACGACCAGATCTCCCTGGGCGTCGGCATTGACGCCAGCGAGGGCCTTGTCAACATTGCGCGTCACATGTGTCCGTTCGAGAATGTAACGTTCATAAACGCCGGGATTGATGATCTTGAAGACATTTTTCCTGGCAATGAAATACAGTTTGACCGCATCTTACTGATGGGGATCATCATGTACCTGAATGATGATCAACTGGCATTACTGTTTGCAATACTATCCCGTATTCTTGCGCCGGGCGGTATCCTCTGCTTACGTGAACCTGTAGGCGTTCAGGGGCGATTATCCCTGAAGGACCATTGGTCGGAAGACCTGCAGTCGTACTACAGCGCCATCTACCGCACACCCGAGGAAATACAGGATATACTCACTCAGTTCTTTCCAAACGAACACTATAGAATTTCCGGGTTTTCTCCTTTGTTCGTTGATCCCGACGTGAACAGGTGGGCAGAAACCCAGCAGCAGTTCTGTCTTGTACGGCATCAAGGGGCATCTGCATGAGTGATACCTGCTTCTGCTTTGATCTTGATGGAACTATTACAAAATCTGAATTGCTGCCCATTATTGCTTCAGAAGTTGGACTTGAACAGGAAATGTCACTTCTGACGCAGCTTACGATGGCAGGGCATATCCCGTTTGAACACTCCTTCCGCCTTCGCTTTGCCATTTTGCGCTCCATTCCAGTCGATCGCATTCAGGCTGCGGTCAATTCCGTTGAATTCGACCCATATATTACTGATTTTATCAGGAAGAATCATGATCGGTGCTTCGTGGTAACAGGAAATCTGGATGTGTGGATTGCCCCTTTATTAAAAAAACTGGGTTGTAACTATTTTTCCTCCACCAGTTTGAGAAAGGAGGATGGAACCCTGGAACTTGTAAGTGTTCTCCGCAAGAACACGCCGGGCCTTGCCCTGAAGGAACGTTTCCGCCGTCTTGTTGCTGTTGGCGATGGACATAATGACGTTCCTATGTTTGAGGTGGCTGATATTGGTATTGCTTACAATGGCACTCATTCAAGCCCGGAAAGTCTGGTATCAACGGCGGATTATATTACACTGAGCGGAGAAGGATTATGTCGTCTGTTAAACACGCTGTTATAGCAGCCGCGGGCCTGGGATCCCGCCTGGGACACGGCAAGCCAAAATGCCTGGTCGAAATTGGTGGCGGAACAATATTACAGCATATTGTTTCTCTTTTGGCCGATGTTCCTGATGTACGTATTGTTGTCGGGTTCATGGAAAATAGCGTGATCAAGGAGATCACCCGTCTCCGTCGCGATATCATTATTGTTCGCAACCCTGATTTCCGGAACACGACAACCTTACACAGTTATGTTCTCGGGGCCAGGCACGTTACTGGCTCTGACTGTCTGTTCATGGATGCGGACCTGCTGATCAATCCCTGTTCGTTCCAGAATTTCCTGAAGTCCTGCAAGACGGCGGAGCCCCGACTTGCCATTACGAAGGCCAAAACAAATGACGCCGTTTATGTCGATCTGGATGAGAACGGTCTCGTAACGGACTTCAACCGCGTACGCAAAACGCCCTTTGAGTGGGCCAACATATCATGGCTACCAACGCATCTTTTGAAGCCACAAGACAATACGAACGTTTACACCTATCTGTCTCGTTCACTTCCCCTGCCCGCAACGCAGGTGGAAGCTTATGAAGTCGATACGGAAGAAGATCTCATCCGCGCTCAACGCGGCATTAAATGGCTTTTGCCCGATGCGATGCTGGAATCCTCTCCAGGCGTTTAGGCGCGGGGTTTGATGGTGCATTATTTTCACAAGCGGGGAAGCGCGCCCTGTCAGGCAGGTAGCGCCACGACCACGCATGCCACCCGGTCAGCAACCCAGCAATCAAAAGCCGTGCGCGTGGCACTGAGCCAAGAATCGGGAATTAACCTGATGACAGTAGCGACGCAGCGGCAACAGCAGACTGTGGAAGACCTGAAGGCAGAACCAAAAGAGCTACCCGTCACCCTCACCTCCAAAATGAAAGGAGCAATGATCGTGGCATTTGGTTGACATACGCCATTTCCATTGGGTGATTGCCTTTACACCCTACAGACACGTCTCCCGCATCTGACATGCTCAGTGCCGCATCGATTCTTTCAGCGTCACGCCCCCAGACCAACCGTCAGGTGGAACGAGGCGACCGGTAGGGGCACATGACGAACCGGGCTGTTCTCGGATTTCACGACTGGATATGCGCATTGTGGACAGCCATCCACTTAAGGACACGAACACTTCCAGCCGCATGACGGTGTGCATAGCGATTCGTAAGGTCCTGACCAGTCAGGGCGATCCTTTTTCATGCGCAGTCAGCAATCCGACCTGATCAGAATCGGACAGGTAGACAGACAGGTTTCCATCACTGGGCTTCGACCGGACTATTCCCGCGCAAGGAAGGAATATCGACCCTATGGCCATGCTGGCGTGCCCATTTGAAAACAGCCGGCAGAAGGTTCAGCAAATTGTAAATTGTGAGAAAATCGACGAAGATGATGGGTAGCTGGCTGGCAACCACCTCGTTCTTTTCATACGTAGATGGATGATCTCATGCCCTTACTTATTCGGGCTATCTTCAATCATGCAGGATGTCGATGACCTCGGACGGCCTTGTCCGCTCGTCACGCAATGGATCTACGCAGTCATTGGCATAGATCTCGCGGTCCCGAACCAAACCGCCTTGACGAAGCCGTCAAGGACCGGGAATACGACAGCACCCTTACGTTGGGTTCAGAGATTTTTTGGTAATGATCGCATAATAAAGCCAATGAATAATAACCCGGACGGCTCCAGGTTGGCCGTCTGACTTATTAAAATCACTGGCGGAGAGGGTGGGATTCGAACCCACGGTACGCTTGCACGCACAACGGTTTTCGAGACCGCCCCGTTCGACCGCTCCGGCACCTCTCCATCTGCACGCGGTGATGCAGCGGCTTATAGGGGGGAGCGATAAGGGGCGCAAGGGGCTTTTTTGCCATCGGGCAGGCAGGCATAAAAATGTTGACCTTGCCCGCGCCACCCAGTAAAAGCCCGCATTCACCCCGCGCGGAACGGGGACGCCGCTGTAAATGGTGGCCAATATAAAAAGCGACTGGGCCGTGTCGCCTGCGCCACAACGCGCCGCGCACGCCAAGAGATCGGAAAGACAGAAGAGATATGTTTGCAGTTATCCGTACCGGCGGGAAGCAGTACCGCGTTTCCAAGGATGCCGTCCTGAAGGTTGAAAAGCTGGAAGCCGAAGCCGGCGCCACGATCACGTTCGATCAGGTTCTGGCCGTTGGCGGCGAAGGTGGCACGACCATCGGCGCGCCCACCGTGGCGGGCGCCACCGTGACCGCGACCGTGATTGCCCAGGACCGCCTGGCCAAGGTCATCATCTTCAAGAAGCGCCGCCGGCAGAACAGCCGCCGCAAGAATGGCCACCGCCAGCCGGTGACCGTGGTGCGCATCTCCGCGATCAACGCCGCCTGATCCCTGCCCCGCCCCCCGGCCGGACAGGTTCGATCAGAAAGATTTCAGTTTTAAGGAGTTCAGGCAATGGCACAAAAAAAGGCGGGCGGTTCGTCCCGTAACGGACGCGATAGCGCCGGACGTCGGCTTGGCGTCAAGAAGTTTGGCGGCGAAAGCGTCGTGGCTGGCAACATCATCGTGCGCCAGCGTGGCACGAAGATGAAGGCAGGCGTGAATGTTGGCGTAGGCCGCGATCACACCCTGTTTTCCCTCGTGGACGGACAGGTGAAGTTCGAACGCCGCGCGGAAGGCCGGGTGCACGTTTCGGTGCAGAGCCTGCCGCTGGCGGCGGAATAAGGCACGCGCCTTATCCCGACGGGATTTCCCGAATTGAAGGGGGCGGTCATTCTGGCCGCCCCTTTTTCGTATGATACCGCACCCTGTTCTCTGGTATCATGCACGCACATGGCGCGCGCGCGTTCCGCGCCCCTACCGGATCGCAGGCAATGAAGTTTCTTGACCAGGCCAAAATCTATGTGAAATCCGGCGATGGCGGTGACGGTGTCGTCGCCTTCCGCCGGGAAAAATATATCGAATTTGGCGGTCCGGACGGCGGCAATGGCGGCCGGGGCGGCGATATTGTCTTCGAGGCGGTCGATAACCTCAACACCCTGATCGACTTCCGCTACACCCAGCATTTCCGCGCGCGCAAGGGCGGCAACGGCGCAGGCTCCGACCGCACGGGCGCCGCGGCCGAAACGGTTGTCATCAAGTGCCGATCGGCACCCAGATTTTCGATGAAGACCGCGAGACCATGCTGGGCGATCTTGATGCGGCGGGCATGCGCCTGCTGCTGTGCCGTGGCGGCGATGGCGGGCGGGGCAACGCGCATTACAAGACCAGCACCAACCGCGCCCCCCGCCGGGCGGACAAGGGCTGGCCGGGGGAGGAACGCTGGGTCTGGCTGCGCCTGAAGCTGATCGCCGATGTGGGGCTGGTTGGCCTGCCCAACGCGGGCAAGTCCACCTTCCTGTCCACGGTTTCGGCGGCGAAACCCAAGATCGCGGACTATCCCTTCACCACGCTGCACCCGCAGCTTGGGGTTGTCCGGCTGTCGATGACGGAGGAATTCGTCATCGCGGATATTCCCGGCCTGATCGAAGGCGCGCATGAGGGTAGCGGGCTGGGCGACCGCTTTCTGGGCCATGTCGAACGCTGCGCGGTGCTGCTGCACCTGATTGACGGAACGGCGGAGGATGTGGTCGAATCCTGGCGCACCATCCGCCATGAACTGTCCGAATATGGCGGCGGACTGGCGGACAAGCCTGAAATCATCGTGCTGAACAAGATCGACGCCCTCCTGCCCGAGGAAATGGATGAACGCCGCACCGCCCTTGAGCAGGCCAGCGGGCAGAAGGTCATGTGCATGTCCTCCGTCGCGCATCTCAATGTGGACACGGTGCTGCGCCAGTTGCAGGATTACGTGACCCGCGACCGCGCCGAACAGGCTGCACGCGAAAAAGGGGAGATCCCCGCGACATGACGGACACCCCCCTTCCCTCGCTACGTGACGCGCGGCGCGTTGTCATCAAGATCGGGAGCGCGCTGATCGTCGATCCCGCGCTTGCCGCCCCCCGGCAGGCGTGGCTGGACAGTGTTTCGCAGGATATTGCGGCATTGCGCGAACAGGGCACCGAGGTCGTGGTGGTGTCATCCGGCGCGGTGGCGCTGGCGCGGCACCATCTGGGGCTGACACGGCCCGTGCTGCGGCTGGAGGAAAAGCAGGCCGCGGCCTCGGTGGGGCAGATCCGGCTGGCGCAGGCCTGGACCGATGCGCTGTCGCAACGCGGCCTGACCGCGGCGCAACTGCTGCTTACCCCCGATGATACCGAACACCGCACCCGTTACCTGAACGCCCGCGCGTCCCTCAACACGCTGCTGGCGCTGGGCTGCGTGCCCATCATCAACGAAAACGACGCCATCGCCACGACCGAGATCCGCTTTGGTGATAACGACCGGCTGGCCGCCCGCGTGGCGGAGATGATCAATGCGGACCAGCTTGTCCTGCTGTCCGACATTGACGGCCTCTACACCGCCGACCCCCGCAACAATCCCGACGCCCGCCACCTGCCGGTTGTCACCGCGCTGACGGAAAGCATCGAGGCCATGGGCGGTGCGCCGCCGCCGGGGTATTCCTCGGGCGGTATGCGGACCAAGCTGATGGCCGCGCGCATCGCCACGCAG
>NZ_BAIO01000034.1 GCF_000613305.1 Komagataeibacter kakiaceti JCM 25156 | reverse complement strand
TCGCGGGTGCAGCCAATACGGCTTATTCCATGGGAGCCATGAACGCTGCCGGTGACAGTGCCGGTGCCCGTATGGCGGCTGGTCTGGGCGGTGTCGCCCGGGCGCCGGGCAGTGCTGCCGCAAATGCCGTGAAGAGTAAAATGTCTTCCGCAGCGACCGCCATGAAGCAGAGCTACGGCGAAGGCGCGCGAGGCGCTTTCACCGCGACGGGCGGACGTTTCACGGGTGGGTCATCGTCCGATGCGAACGGCGGGCAGTCCGGTGATCCGTCGGGTAACGGCAGCGGCCCAACGGGTGGTGGTGAAGGCGGCAGTCCCGACGGTCATTCGCCCCGCTGGGCGCAGAAGATGAAGCGCCGTAACGCCGCCGCCCATGCTGCCGAGGCCGCGCATGTCATTCGCTCCGCCGACGGCGGGGGCGGATCTTCCTCCATCGATCTGTCGGAAAAGGAATGAGGACGATGTTCCGTCGCTCGACCACACGCTACGGGACCACGCCCGAACCGGTGACACCGTATCAAAAGGCAGCGCAGGCGTGGGATGAACGGATCGGCTCCGCCCGCATCCAAGCCCGTAACTGGCGGCTCATGGCGTTCGGCTCCCTGTTTCTGTCCGCAGGCCTTGGCGTAGGGCTGGTCTGGCAATCCGCGCGCGGCACCATCACGCCGTGGGTCGTGCAGGTCGACCGGCTGGGGCAGGCGCAGGTCGTGGCCCCCGCGACAGCGGCCTATATGCCCGCCGATCCGCAGATCGCCTGGTATCTGGCGCAGTTCGTCCACGACGTCCGCTCCCTGTCCTCCGATGCGGTGGTGGTCCGGCAGAACTGGCTCCGCGCCTATGATTTCACAACCACGTCGGGTGCGCAGGCGCTTAACGATTATGCCCGCCTCAATGATCCGTTCTCGCGCATCGGGCACGAGCAGGTCGAGGTGGATATCGCCTCGGTGATCCGGGCTTCGCCCGGCAGCTTTCGCGTCGCTTGGACCGAGCGGCATTACCGCGACGGGGCGTTTACCGGCACCGAGCGCTGGACCGCCATCGTGTCGGTCGTGCTGCGCACGCCGCGCGACGCCGATCATCTGCGGAAAAACCCTCTGGCATCTACGTCTCCGCCATCAACTGGTCGAAGGAGCTGGGCCAATGATCTGTCGCGCTCTTCGTGTCCTGCCGTTGCTTGTCCTGCCCCTGGCCGGATGTGCGCAGCATTACCATCCGCCTGTCATCCGTTACGATGACGCTGTTCAGGCGACACGTCTGCCGGACCCGCCGAAACCGGTGCAGGTAGTGGAAGTCCCGAGACCGCTTCCCCTGCCGGGGCAGCTCAAGCCGTTGCCCTCACGACGTGCGGTCCATCCGCCCCCCGAAGTCGCCGATCCGACCGCGCGCGTGACGCAGGCCAATCTGGCGGCGCGCATCCAGCCCACGCGCGCAGGCTTCATCAACGCCGTGCAGGTCTATCCTTATAGTCCGGGGGCGCTCTATCAGGTCTATACCTCGCCCGGTGAGATCACCGACATCATGCTGCAGCAGGGTGAAAAGCTGGTGGGCACGGGGCCTGTGGCGGCAGGTGACACGGTGCGCTGGATCATCGGTGATACCGAGAGCGGGGCAGGGGCGACAAAACGCATCCATATCCTGGTCAAGCCGACGCGGCCGGACCTCACCACCAATCTGATCGTCAACACGGATCGGCATACCTATCTGGCGGAACTACGCTCCACGCCCGAGACCTACATGGCATCGGTGTCGTGGGAGTATCCCGAGGATGACCTGATTGCCCTGCATCGGCAGGACAATGCGGCCGATGATGCTGCTCCAGTGGATGCGGGGCTGGACCTGAACGCGCTGAATTTCCGTTATGCCATCCAGTCGGTGAAAGGCGGCACGCCGCCCTGGCTGCCCGGCCGGGCGTTCGATGATGGTCACAAGGTCTACATCGCCTTTCCGGCCGGCATAGGGCAGGGGGAACTGCCGCCTCTGTTCGTGCTGGGAGCCGATGGCGGCCCGGAACTGGCCAACTACCGGGTGCGGCAGAACTGGATGATCGTGGACCGGCTGTTCGCTGCCGCCGAACTGCGGCTGGGTGACAAGCATTCCGAGCAACGGGTGCGCATTGTTCGAACCGATGGACGGCGGACATGAGCGGGCAAGCACCGATAGTGGACGAAAATTCTGCGGCCCCCTCCACAGGGGGAAATTCCGTATCACCACCGCCCGATCTGCGCCTACGGGCGGAACGGCCACGTGTGGTGCGTCTTAACCGCACCGTGGTCTGGGCGCTCGGTGGGGCAGGGATGCTCGCCATTGGTCTGGCTCTTGGCTACGCGCTGGAGAACAGCAGCCACAAAGCCCCGCCCGCTGCCAGTCAGGACACGGATGTGCGTCCTTCGGCCGATGGGCTGGCGGGCCTGCCTTCAGATTATGTCGGCAATACCGTGCCGAAACTCGGTCCCGCACTGCCCGGTGACCTCGGGCGCGCCATCCTGCATGCGCAAGGGCAGGGGAAGGCGGCCTCCGGCACCGAAGACCATCGCGCCGCGCAGGAGATCGAGCCGCGATCGCCAGCCGGCTGTTCGTGCAGACGGGGGAGCATGACCGTGCCAGCGAACAGGCGATCCCGCCCGCGTCGGGCGCTCCTGCCTCTCAGGGGCGGGCGTCCGCCACGACCGGGCCACAGGCCGGAAACATTGCCTTCCTGGAGGGGCAGCCGGATCGCGCGACAACCAGCCCCGACCGCATCATGCCGCTGGTCTCGCCCTATATCCTCCAGGCGGGCACGGTGATCGCGGGTGCGCTGAACACGAAAATCAGCTCCGACCTGCCGGGCCAGATCGTGGGCCATGTGACCCAGAACGTCTATGACAGCGCGACAGGCCGTTATCTCCTGATCCCGCAGGGCAGCACGCTGTTCGGGGCCTATAACAGCAGCGTCTCCTTCGGACAGCAGCGGACACAGATTATCTGGACCCGGCTGATTTTCCCGAACGGCGAAAGCCTGGTGCTGGAGAAGCTGCCCGGCGGTGACGCCATCGGTCAGTCCGGCCTGTCCGACGAGGTGAACAACCACTGGGGCCAGCTTTTCAATGCTGCCCTGGTCACGACCCTGCTCAGCGTGGGCTCCGAAGCCGGGACGTCCTGGAACGAGAACAATCTGATGCAGGCAATCCGCTCAGGCGCCAGCAATGGGTTTTCCATGGTCGGCAACCGTTTGATCGATCGCAGCCTGAACGTCCAGCCGACGCTGATCGACCGGCCCGGACTGCCGTTCACCGTTCTGGTCGGGCACGATCTGCTACTCAAACCCTATCAGAATGGAGGAAATCCACGATGACGGAACTAAAGATCAGAGAAATCCCCGACGAGAAACCGGTCAGAATGACCGTGGCGTTACCTCCCGATATCCATCGCGATCTGCTTGCCTATGCAGCACTTCTTTCCGGCAACGATGGGGCAATGGACCCGGCCCGGCTGGTCGCGCCCATGCTCCGGCAGTTCATGATGTCGGACAAGGGGTTCGCGAGGGCACGGAGAAATGAAAAAGGAGCGTCGTCGGAAAAGTAGCTTCCGGGGTAGCTTTAGGTGCTGTCTGCATTCAGGGATTCCTTTGGAGTTGAAGTTCTGATTCAAGGCTGTCGATGGAGGGCAAACCTTGAGCAGACGGACACTGACGGACGAGCAATGGAGCCGGATCGAAGGCCATCTTCCCGGCCGGCTCGGAACGCCCGGGCGGAGCGGCGTCGACAATCGACTGTTCGTGGATGCGATCTTGTGGATGGCCGGCAATGCGGCGCGCTGGCGCGACCTGCCGGACGTGTTCGGCAAATGGACCGCGGTTCACGCTCGTTTTCGACGTTGGTCGCACGCGGGCATCTGGGAAAGACTTTTCCATGCCTTGGCCGACACTCCAGACTTCGAATATGTCCTGATCGACAGCACCATCTCGAAGGTTCATGCCGATGCGACGGGCGCAAAAGGGGGGCTGAAGTTGCCGCCATCGGTCGTTCGCGCGGCGGGCTGACAACCAAGCTGCATGCTGTCGTCGATGCGATTGGCCTCCCGCTGCGGATCCATCCGACGCCGGGACAATACGGCGACCGACCCCAGGCCGAGGCTCTCCTGTCCGGTTTGCAGGGCGTGGGCCATGTCATCGCCGACGCCGCTTACGACGCGGACCCGCTACGCGCCTTCATAGCTGATGATCTCGCGCAACCGCTCAGATCAAGGCCAATCCCAGCCGCGCCACCGTGCCTCCGATCAATTGGAGCCTCTACAAGGAACGCCACCAAGTCGAATGCTTCTTCAATAAACTCAAGCGCTTCCGCAGAATCGCCTTGCGATGCGAGAAAACGCTCCCCGCCTTCATGGGATTCGTCCATCTCGCATGCGCCATGATCTGGCTACGGTGAATGCAGACAGCGCCTAGGGTACGTGGGCTTCGATATATCGGGCGAAGGTTTGGGCGCAGGGATTCTCATTGTCGGGCCGCCAGACAATGCCGAATTCCAGATGGGAGGAACCGCCTGCGTCACGGATTTCCTTGATCGCTATGTCGTGGCCATGCTGATCGCGGATCAGCGGCAGCCACGAGGCCGGAAGCAGCGCGATGCCTTCCTTGTTCTGGACGAGTGCGACAACCCGATTGCTGCCGATATCATGACGGCGGATTCTGGGATGGATATCGGTCTCACCGAGTTTTCGCCGGATAAGTTCTTTGAAATCCTGACCGGCATTATCACGTCCGATTAGGAATATTTCATGACGTAGGTCCGCCCAGGACACTTCCGGTCGTGTCGCGAGAGGATGACCGGCGGGGAGTGCAGCTACGATGCGGTCGCTCCACAGAGGCGTGACCCGCAAGGCGGGCACCAGGGTGCGGCGTGTGACAACAGCGAAATCGATCTGCCCGCTCTGGAGGCGCCGCAGCAATCTCTTGCCTGTACCTTCGGAATAGCAAAAGACGATATCGGGGTGTGCAGTGCGGAATTCCGCCGTGAAGGTCGAGAGTCTTCCGGGCAGCACGCAGGTCTGGACTCCGATGGAGATCTGGCCATTCTCGCCCTTGCCCGTCCGCCGCGCGCGAGCGTTCATGCCAGCTACGTTATCCAGGATCATCTGGGTCCACAGGACGAATTCCCGACCGAACACGGTCGGGACGGCGCCAACCGGAGAGCGGGTGAACAGCCTGATATTCAGTCGTTCCTCAAGCTTGTGCAGGGAACGGCTGACGGCCGACTGCCTTGTGTTCAGGAAACGCGCCGCACTGTGGATACTGCCGTGCTCGGCGATTGCCCGCACACACAGCAGTTGCCAGAGGTCGAAGGGCGGTCGGCGCATGGTCTGTCACGCTGTCTTGCTGTGATGTGACCTCAAGGCGGCTGGAATTGCTTTCATGCCTCAACAATCTCCCTGGAGACCAGGCATGGGGATGAAACCCGACAGATTCCGGACGCGATCGAGCCAGCGTGCGAGGGCCGAGTATGGAGACAAGTCGACACCTCCCTCGGGTGCCAGTGCGAGATAGGGAAAGAGAGCACAGTCAGCGATCGTAGGGTGATCGAGCGCAAACCAGTCCTGTGTCTCGACATGCGCATTAAGCAGCGGCAGGAGTTTGTCGGTGCAGCGCATGGCAGTGCCCATATCGAGGGGATACCCGAATTTCCGGATCAGACGGGCGGCGTTTGGGCCGTTGCGGACCTCGTTCGACGCCACTGAAAGCCATTGTGTGATGGTGGCCTGCGACATGGCATCTTCAGGCCACCAACTGCGGTCCGTCAGTCGGCCGGCGAGGTAAACCAGGATGGCCTGGGAGTCCCGGAGTGTGAGGTCACCATCCACCAGAACCGGGACTTCCCCGAACGGGTTCAGTTTCCGAAAATCTGGATCACGGTTCTGACCTGCCGCAAGATCGACAGGAACAAGGTCCAGCTTCGTGTTGGTCAGGGCCGCGAAAAGCCGGATCTTGTAGCAGTTTCCGGAGACGTCCAGATCATAGAGAAGCATCAGGAGGTGTCCTTTGGCTGGAGATAGAAGAACAGGAGACACAAGGATCTTGCCCGGCGGCAGCTTGCGGCCTATTGTCTACGAACGATTGTTCGTGAGTCAAAGGCGAAATGCGAGAAACCGTTCCTATCCGCCGGATCGTTGTCGAAGCCCGTGAACTGTTTCGCGAGTATGGCTACGAAGGAGCGTCCATGCGTGATCTGGCCGATCGCGTGGGCCTGCGTCCGCAAAGCCTCTACACGCGCTTTCCGTCGAAAGAATCGCTGGTGCGCGAGGTTCTGGTCCTGACGCTCGACGACACGCTGGCCGATCTCCCGGATTCTAAGACGGACTGGCGTGCTGCCTGGCGGACGCTGATCAGGCGGATTGCGGAGACGTTCGAGACGCGGGGGCGCTGCGTGGGGCTGCATCTCGCTTATGGCGTGACAGCGCAGACACCGGACGCTCAGGAAGCGGTAAGGGCATTTTTCTTGCGATTACGCGATGCGATGGCCGGGATTCTGGATGCCGGGGAAGTCTCTGAACCGGCGGCTGTTGCAGAGGACATCCTTGCTCAACTCGAAGGAGCAACCCTCTGGATCGCAACATCTGGAGACATGACGCCGCTTCGCCGGGCTGTCGAAAGGGCTCGTGACATCGCTATTTTGTCCTCGGTTCCATCCCGGTCCACGGAAATAAAGGAAAGGAGAAAGCGTTGAGAGTCGCCGTATTCTGCGGATCAGCCACTGGGAATGATCCTATGTACCAGAACGCAGCGGAGCAGCTTGGTCAGACGCTTGCTCGCCAGGGGATCGGTCTCGTTTATGGAGGGGGGCACGTCGGCCTGATGGGCGCAGTCGCGGACGCCGCCCTGGCATATGGCGGAGAGGTCATCGGTGTGATGCCACAGGCGCTTGTCGATCGGGAAATTGCCCATCAGGGACTGACCCGTCTGGATGTGGTTCCAGACATGCATGTCCGTAAAGACCGCATGTCGGAACTGGCAGATGCGTTTGTAGCATTACCGGGTGGTGCCGGAACTCTGGAAGAAATTTTCGAACAATGGACCTGGGCTCAGCTTGGAATCCATGAGAAGCCCTGTGGTTTTCTGAACGTGAACGGCTATTTCAACCCGCTGCTATCTATGGTCGATAAAATGGTCGAGCAGGGCTTCATGAAGCCAGACTATGGTCAGATGCTCGTGGTTTCTGACAATATCGAAACATTGCTTCGAAGTTTTTCAGAGTACCGGCCTCCAGCGCAAAAATGGCGTGAAAAAACCATTGTCGGAACAGTAAAAATCGAGATGTAGGTTCTGGACACGAATGCTCGCATTGCAATCGTAAGTTCTGTGGTGAGAAACAAGACATGAACGAGATGATCCGAACTGCCACCGCCGATGATGCCGAATCTGTCACCGCTCTCACCAGACAGTCCTATTCCAAATGGGTTCCGCTGATTGGTCGGGAACCACTGCCGATGACGACTGATCACGCCGCTCATATTCGTGACCACAGAACAGACCTCTTGTTCGTGGGGAATGAGTTGGTGGCACTGGTCGAAACGATCCAATGCTATGATCACATTCTTATAGAAAATGTGGCTGTTGCAACGAATTTTCAGAAACGTGGTTACGGACGAAAAATGGTTGCGTACGTGGAGCAGTTGGCATTAGAGGCAGGTCTAGGGGTCGTAAAGCTCTATACTAACTCAAAATTCGAAGAAAACCTGCGCCTATACAACTCTCTTGGTTATAAAATAGAACGAAAGGAAGCGTTCAATGGGGGAATTTCTGTGCATATGCTGAAGCAGCTTGTGTGAATTGTATGAGGTTGGTGTGAGTGATATAAAAATAATTGCTGTAATCTCACAGTATCCTCACGAGTATTTTTATTCTGTATCATGATATTGGTGTCGTATTGCATGCGGCCGGAAATAGATCGGCACGGAATTTTCTATTGCGGTTTTGCTAAAAACTCATTTTCCCATATCAAACATTATTGCACATAAACGCTATCCGGGCATGAGAAGCGGAGCGTCTTAGTTTCAATCTCTGGTTATCTGCAGGAGAAGTTGTATGAACATGCCGCGATCACATGCCGATATCATACCAGGCTTCGAGTGGACTACAGTTGACGCCGACGGTATCCGGATCAGAGCGGCTTTTGGAGGTCGCGGACCAGCCCTGCTGTTATTGCACGGCCATCCCCAGACGCACTTGACTTGGCACAAGGTTGCACCTGCACTCGCGGAACGCTTCACTGTGGTTGCCACAGACCTTCGTGGCTACGGGGATAGCGACAAACCTGATGGAGGTGTCGGGCATGTTAATTACTCAAAGCGCGCAATGGCCATGGATCAGGTGAACGTCATGCGCCAGCTGGGCCACGACTGTTTCAATGTAATAGCCCATGATCGTGGGGCGCGGGTTGCACATCGTATGGCACTCGATCATGCGAATATGGTCAAAAAGCTCGTGCTTATTGATATCGCGCCGACGCTCACGATGTACGAACGCACGAACATGGAATTCGCGCGCCGCTATTTCTGGTGGTTTTTCCTAATACAGGCATATCCTCTACCAGAGAAACTGATTGAAGCCGATCCGGATTTTTTCCTGGAGAAACATATTGCCGGACAGATCAAAATTCCGGATTCCGTAGACCACCGCGTTATGCAGGAATATCGCCGGTGTTATCGTAACCCTGCGACACGGCATGCCATATGCGAAGACTATCGTGCGGCGGCCAGCATTGACCTTGTTCACGACCGGGAAGATTTCGATAATAGAATACAGGCTCCTCTTATGGCTCTATGGGGTAAGCGCGGCACTGTTGGGGCACTTTACGACGTACTGGAAACATGGCGCGAGAAGGCAACGAATGTTAGCGGATATCCAATTGATTGTGGCCATAGTCCACAAGAGGAAGCACCTGAAGCGCTTCTAGAAGCTCTTGGAGCTTTTCTGTAATTGACGGAATGAATGTCCGTCTCTGGAAACAAGTTGCAGCGTTTTTCAGCTCTAAGGAGTAAGCGTGAGTGGCCGGCGAACTATTTTTGAGATTTAAGCAGATCAGCGAGCAATACTTGGGTTCTGAGTATAACCCTTTAGTTCGAAGAGGAGAAGGCTTTCTTGACGGCATATGTGAAGTTGTCAGGCGCAAGCAAAAAAAGGAACGAGAATGGCAGAACCATCATTTCGGACAGTATGCGCCGGAGAAAATTCCCTACGCCATCACACGTTATGTCAACGAAACCAACCGTCTGTATGGCGTAATGGACCGGCGTCTGGCGCGGGTGCCATTCCTTGGCGGTGCCGATTACAGCATTGCGGATATGGCCAGCTATCCATGGGTCGTGCCGTGGCTGCGCCAGCAGCAGGCCCTTGAGGAGTTTCCGAACCTGAAGCGCTGGTTTGATGACATTGCTGCGCGCCCGGCAACGATACGGGCCTACGAGAAGGGGAAAGACCTGTCGGCGCGGTCCAGCGTGACGGAAGAGGGGAAGAAAATCCTCTTTGGTCAGACAGCCCGATCCGTCGTCCGGTAAGACAGGACAATCAGCAGTTGGAACCCGTCCTGACCTTGGCGTAGCAGGTCAACCGGTCTGATCGATGTAGCGCCCCAGCATATCCCTGCTGGCCTGAAGGCGGTCGATCTGTGCGTCCATCTTCCGTCGTTCACGTTGCAGAATGGCGCGCAGGTTATCACAGGGCTGGAAGCTTGGGTCATCGGTCAGGATACAGGGCAGCAACTGCCGGATCGCGTCCAGTTTCAGGCCCGCTTCGGTGAGCATCTGGATGCGCCGGACCGCAATCTCATCGCCTTCCGAATAGTCCCGATAGCCGGATTCCTGTCGATCTGGCGCGAGCAGGCCTTCCTGTTCGTAATAGCGCAGCATGCGGATACTCACACCCGTGCGACGGGCCAGCTCGCCGATCTTCATCATTTTCTCCTTGACCCTGACAGCGCTGTCAGACCTTAGCGTGCCTGTCGCATCACCGCACGGAGAATATGCACATGCGACTTTACCGACTGAAACATACCGAAAATGGCGTCCGTCCCGTTCTGGATGAGGCACGGGATCCTTCGCCTGTTGCGGACGAGGTTCTGGTGAAAATACAGGCTGCCAGTCTGAATTATCGGGATCTGCTTCTTCTGGGGGATCCGGCCATGACGGCAGGCGCTGGCCGCGTGCCACTTTCTGATGCTGCAGGTCTTGTTGCAGCAGTAGGGAAGGGCGTAGCCGACTGGAAGGAAGGCGATCCTGTATGCATTCCGTTCTTTCGGGACTGGATCGGCGGTATCTTTCGAAATGACTACATGCGTTCGGCCTTTGGTGGTCCCAACACGGAAGGAGTTTTGCAGGACTATGTCAGCGTCCCGGCCGGGTCGCTCATCGCAAAGCCTGTGCATCTCTCGTTTGAGGAGGCCGCAACTCTACCGTGTGCTGCAGTGACGGCATGGCAGGCGCTCATGGTCAGGGGACATCTGCGCGAAGGCGATACCGTTCTTGTTCAGGGAACGGGTGGCGTGGCGCTGTTTGCGCTTCAGTTTGCCGTAGCCAGGGGAGCGCAGGTCATCATCATCTCCTCTTCCGACGAAAAGCTTTCACGTGCCCGGAAACTGGGTGCATCCGAGCTGATCAATTATGTCAGGACACCTGACTGGGATAAAGCTGTAAACACGCTTACCCATGGAGACGGTGTCAGTCATGTCCTGGAACTGGGCGGACCGGAGACCTACCCCCGATCCATCAACTCGATCGGGCTGGTGGCCACATTGCCCAGATCGGCGTGCTGACCGGCTTCGGGCCGCGCCCGGATATTGATCGCATCCGTAGCACCAATGCCAGTATTGATGGAATTACTGTTGGCTCTGGTGATCATTTTCGGGAAATGAATGCATTTCTGACACAGCAGGAGATCCATCCTGTCATCGACAGGGTCTTTCCTTTCGAACAGGCATATGAGGCCTATGACTATCTTAAGAGCGCGAAGCACTTTGGAAAGATCGTGATCGATCTGGCCTCATAATACTCGTTCTGGTTTTTCGAGGTACACCAGCGTCGGTCCTGCAAGGCCAGGTCCTTTCCCGAGCAGGCGGACGCTGGTTCGACTTCCATGCATATAAGAGGGCAGTTTCGCGTGTGTATTCCTGATCTGTCCGGATACCGACACTTCCGGGTCCGCTGCGATCAAGATAGCCGGGCGTTACATAGCGAGCGGATTGCCGTGTGGGGCATGAAAAGATCGCAAGGCTATAACTGCTAATCTGCGTCGATCGTGCCGGATGTTTAGGACAGTCCTGAAGTCAGTGCTGACTGACATCCACCCATTCCGCTCCGACGAGATACGCAAGCTGGTCGGGTGTCAGACACACAGAGCTGTTCCGGTCTCCCGCTGCCGGCCAGACCACATCGAACGCGCGCAGTGAAGCATCACAGAAAACCCGGACCGGCTGCGGCAGCCCGAAGGGACACACGCCGCCGACCGGATGGCTGGTCAGCTCCAGAACCTCTTCCGCAGGCAGCATGCGGGGCCGGTTTCCGAACGTATCCTTCGTCTTGCGGTTATCCAGCCGGCCCGTTCCTACCATCACGACCAGAATCCGTTCGTCGCCGACTTTCAATGCCAGCGTCTTGGCAATCTGCCCTTCCTGCACCCCGAGCGCCTGGGCGGCTTCCGCGACTGTTGCCGTGCTGTCCGTCAGCACCACGGGTTTGATGTCTGGTGCGTTCTCGTCGAAAAATGCCTGAACGGACTCCCGGCTCATCCCTGTCTCCCCATGATACTGGCAAACCTTTTCTGGTCCCGTTGATGACACACAATGCGGTCCCCTGCGACAATCACGATTCCGCTCACAACGGCGTCACCTGAAAGCTGCTGACGTCAATGATGAAACTGCCATTCGCCTCGATCCCGAAATAGCGCGTGACATCGTCTGGCGCGGCCTGTTGCAGGGAACGGATGGCGACGACCCGTTCGGG
>NZ_BAIO01000035.1 GCF_000613305.1 Komagataeibacter kakiaceti JCM 25156 | reverse complement strand
CCGGCGGCCCACGCCATGGACCGTCGGCGTTCGGTCCCGCTGCGCGCGCTTGCGCCACTGGCGGGGCTGGCCGGACTCAATCTGGTCAGCCTGCAGATGGGGGACTACACGCGCCAGATGATGGACATGCCCGCTGGCATGCGCCTGTACGACCCGATGGAAAGCGTGCGCGACATGGATGATACCGCCGCCTCATCGCCGGGCTGGATGTGGTGGTGTCGGTCGATACCGCCATGGCCCATCTGGCCGGGGGCATGGGCTGTCCCGTCATCCTGCTGGATCGCTTCGATAACTGCTGGCGCTGGCTTTCAGGCCGGACGGACAGCCCGTGGTACCCGACCCTGCGCATCGTACGCCAGCTTAATCCCGGACAGTGGGAGGACGTGGTCAGCCGCCTGTGCAGCATGCTGGCACGGCGCGACCTGCCGCCTTCGCGCCTGCCCGCGCAGGTGCTCAGAATCTGAACACGAAATTGGACTGGTAATAGGTGCCGCTGGAGCCTCCCGCCGCATCCAGCCCGTGCGATGTCATGAGTCGCGAGACATATTGCGTCCATGACAGATGCGGGTTGATCTGCCACGCCACGGAGGCCTGCGGCGCCATGCCGATGAACCGGCCCCGGAAGTTTTCGGCAAAGGCATAGGTGCCGGATGAGCGGTAAACCGCGTCATTCACGTTATCACGCCAGAACAGCGGATACTTGAACTGGATGCTGACCGAGGGGAACGGCGTGATCCGCACCAGTGGCGCGAAGCTGATCAGGTTGGAGGGGTTTATGTAGGTCGTGGTGTCCAGGTAATTGGTCTGCGGGCTGAACGGCGCAATATAGGTGCCGACCGCGCCCCCCTGGCGGAACCGGTCACCACCCGAATACACATCGGTCTGGATACCGGCAAAGGTGTTCAGCGTCCTGTCACGCAGGCGGTAGCCAGTATGCTGTTGATGGCGAAGGCGTTGACCGCGCGGGGCGCGTTATCCGTGGCGTTGCGGAACACGCCGCCCTGCCAGATCGCACCCAGCGAGAACTCGATCGGTCCGGCAAGTCCATGCCAGCGCACGCCAAAATTATTACGGGTGTCCGACCCCTGAACGGTGCCGGTCGGGGCCGCGATGACGCCGGATGTGCTGCCCAGCTTGTAGCCGATGTAAAACGCATCGACAAAGGAATAGCCCTTTCCGCCCATGAAGGTGAAATCGGGCGGCGCCCATGTGGCGTTGAAGCCGTACAGCCGCGTGGCATAGTTCTCGGTATCATGGAACATGCCGGTTTCACTGTCATTCGTCTGCACGAAGTCCCAGCCGTCAATGCGGACACGCGGCCAGATCATGTACCCCCGAAACCCGTTCCATGACAGTGGCACATCGGGCGTGTCACGATTGTAGATGACATAGGACGGCGCATCGAGAAACTGCTGGCGGCCGAACATGAACCCGCTTTTCGCGCCCAGCATGTTCCACCGTGCCTCGACAAACGCCTGCTGCGCGTCGAGCCGCTTGCGATAGGTCGCACCATACCCGTAACCGCCCCACCCCCCGGCGTCACCATTCACCAACTGGCCGAAAAAGCGCAGGTGCGTGCCGATATGCAGGTCAGCCCCATACAGGTTGCGCACGGTAAAGCGACCGGAATCACTGTTCTTCTGCGTGCCGAGCTGGGGGCGTGTTTCAAACCAGTTGCGCAGCCGTGTCTCGCCCGAGAAACTGATCCAGACCGACCCGCTGCGGTTGAGCGGAACGTATTTCAGCACGTCAAACGCATCGTCATGCTTTTTCTGCGTGCGCAGCCTGCTCCAGTCCTCGGCCCAGGCGCTACGCCATAGCGGCCTACCGGACCAAAGCCCGCGGCCTCGCCATCGCCCCGGTTGAACACGCCCCAGTCATACGGATTGCCGTTCTTGCGGTTTTCCGCGCCGCCCATGCGGATCGGCTGGCCGATCGGGTTGGCGGTGGGTGAGAGCATGATGGAGGGGCGTGGCCGGGCATGTACCACCACGCTCTCCCCCGTCGCGGTGGATGGGGGCGCAGTGGGTGGGGGTGGTGTCCGCGCATTCTCAGCGGCGGTCGCGCGCGGACCCGGCGCAACAATGGCGCACGACAGGCCGAGCAGCAGGATCACCACGCGCATATCCGCTGGTTTCCGGGTTGCCGCCCTGCTCACAATTATATACGCGCCCCCTGTCGGTCATGACCGTGGCTCCGCTCCCCCCGGTAGCGCCATGCGCCACTACGTTCCGGAGCAGGCAAGACCGGCCGGGGAATAGTGGCGCGCCAAGCATAACCCTTAAAACGCGCCGTGACGAATTTTCATGGGGATTTTTTACGCGGAATGGGGCCGCCCGCCCCTCAGTCCAGCCGGACGGAGGGACGTACGAACATGTCGAGCCAGTCCACAAGGCAGGAAATCGTGCCACGTACGGGGCCATACAGCTCGAACTGGTGCTGGCGGTACAGCATAAGGTGGAGGACACGCGCGCTTATGCCGCGTAGCCAGCCACCGCCAAACACCATTCCACCAGGCAAGGTGCCCCAGCCATTGTAATCACCCAGCGCGACCACAGCCCCCTTGTTATGGAATTTGAAGGCCGGAAGCGTTCCGCTCTTCATCCATATGGGCAGGCCACGCGCCAGATGATGCGCCTGCTGGCGCGCAGCCTGCGCCGTGGGAGGCACCGGGCTTTCGGTAATGAAGGCGCAGTCCCCCATGGCGAAGATATGGTCATCGTCCATGACCTGTAGCGTCGGGCGCACCTCAAGCTGCCCGGAACGCGAGAGTTTGAGCCCGTCGAAGCGATGCGTCACATCCGGCGCCTTCACGCCTGCCGCCCATACGCGCAGCGTGGCGGGCACCCGGCTGCCATCCTTGAGAATGAAGCCGCTCTCATCCGCCCCGCTGACCATGGCGGATGAGCGGATCGTAACCCCGATGGCCTCAAGCTGTCGGACCGCGGCTTCCGACACGGCCTCGGGAAAGGCGGGAAGAATGCGGGGGCCAGCTTCGAGCAGGGTAATGCACAGCTTTGGCGGTTTTTCCCCAAAACTGTAGAGCGAGGCAATATCGAGCGCCTTATGCAGTTCGGCGGCAAGCTGGGTGCCGGTGGCGCCCCCGCCCACAATGGCGATGTCGAGTTCCTGATGATTGGCGAACGCGCGCAGGAGTTCCATGCGGAAGCGGTCGTTGAAGCCGCTGGCGTCCACCAGATTGTCAATAAACAGGCAGTGTTCGGCCACGCCGGGCGTGCCGAAGTCATTGGCGCGGCTACCAAGGGCGAGAACCAGCGCGTCGTAGCCCAGATCACGGGCGTCAACCACCGCCTCCCCGTTATGCGGGTCGGTGATGGGGGCGAGCGAGATGGTCCGCGTCTTGCGGTCCAGCGCCGTGATTTCACCGGGCCAGAAATCGAAATAGTGCCGACTGGCCTGGGACATGAAGCTTATGCGGTCATTCTCGTTCGCGGCCGTGCCAGCGGCGAAACAGTGCAGCATGGGCTTCCACACATGGGCGAAGCTCTTGTCCACCAGTGTAATTTCCGCCTGCCCCGAACGTCCGATCGAATTGCCCAGCCGTGTGGCGAGCGCAAGCCCCGCGACCCCGCCGCCTACAATCACGATCCGAAACTTTTCTGCCATCTCAATAATGCTCCAAACCCTGCACCGTCCTGTCTGCCGCGCCAATGGGGACTGGCCCGATGCCGGACCATACCCACGACCGGAAAGCGCAACAGCCCGCCATGCCGATGTAGCCAAGCATGACGCTTCTTCTCTGGACTTACCAATACAGGACCGGGCCTGTGCTGAACAGGGGTGTCTATATCCATACTGACATATTCAGGAATGGTGAACCTTTGGGCGCCTGTCGCCCACGAACGGGACAACCGGCACGTAGCCCATGCATTCACCGGGTTTCCAGCCCTCAATCATGGCCCGCACCCTTCCCTGCAATTCCGCACGATCAGAGAGCAGCCGTGCAGCCTCGGCATGCCGGGCGTCATCATTCTGGGCCAGAATTTCAGTCTCGTACCCAATCTGGCGGCTCATCTCGACATCCGGCATGGACGAAAGCGGCGCATAGGCCACCGGCAGGCTGAGTGTCTGCCCCCGCGTCCGGTTGGCGTCCCCCTGCACCCCGAACGTAGGCGCGGTCGTAATCGCACCCACGCTGAACTGTCCGCCCTGCGTGAAACTGCCCGAAAGCTGGAGCGTCACATCCCCCGCGATTGTGCCAACCACGGGATCGGGCGTGTGCTGTTCGCACTGTGCCGCCCGCACCGCCTGCATGAACCGGGCATTCTGTTCCGCCGTCCAGTCGCCCGCATGCGAGACCGACACCACCCCGGCCTGCGCCAGACTGGACTGGATGCCCGCCATGGCCTGCGGAATGGTGGTGTGTACTGGACCGGGTTGCAGCGCGCACCCGGCCATGCCGGACAGGCAGGCGAAAAGGAGCCACGCCCGGTCAAACCCTCGGGGGCCACTCATGCCGCACCCGCCAGATAGGCGTCATTCGCGGCCACCAAAGCGGCCCAATCATCCCCAGTCGGATATAGGCCGCCGGGCGCGTGCAGTTGTCCCCATGCCAGCCCATGCGCCTCCATGATGCGCGAGCGCACCCAGCGCCATGTGGCCTTCTGCTTCGCGCCCCATGTCAGGAGCGTCACCAGATCCGTATCCGCCGTGCCGGTGTAATCCCACAGCAGCAGGCAGTGGCCGCCCGCGCTGCCCGGTGTCGGGTCGCCATGATCGGCCGGGCTGTCCGTATCCCATACCGGCGGCAGGTTGCCGTCCTGATCCTCCCACATATCCGCCTGTGCCAACTGCACGCCCAGATAGGCGGCGGACAGGCCTGCGGTAATGTTGCGGATGCCGTTCAGGTCGGTCGGATCGGCGCTGCCCCAGATCGGGAACAGGGTTTGGGTCTCAAGCGCATAGCCGTCACGCAGCGCCGTGGTCAGTACATCCACCTCAACCCCGCCATTATCCGTGGCGGGACGGCCCGGCACATAGCCGGTGGACCGGGAATAGAACCGCACGGCATCGGCCACATCCATCGCGACCTGAAAACCCGCCAGCGCCGCCGTGGCGCGGATATGGTTGCCGATACCCGCGCTGGTGCAGTCCCCCAGCACATCATTGCCCAGCATCAGCGGGGTCGGGTTGATACCGCTGCGGTCCAGCCGCACTGGCGCCTGCCGAACCATAAAGCCGCGCATGGCGGACAGATGAGGCTGATTGGGATGGCGTTGTGCCGGGCAGCAGCCGAGTTTGCGCCTGTTCACAAGCCGGGGTGTTTTTATGTTCATGAAATACCCGTATGTTTGCTTGCAGAGGTTGTGGTTATGGAAGTAATTCAAGAAGATGCGACACTGAGTGAACTAAAATCTTTTCCGAAACATGAAGCAAATCGGACCCGTAATGTTATCTGCAAAGGCAGTCACTATATGACCGACATATTGATTTACTGTCGGTCTTGTAAGGGAAATGTAGAAGATATTGTAAGGTCAGACGGAAACCATGATCCAATTCGTGACCGTCAACAGGTAAAGGGAATCTTCCGAACCAACGTGGCGATTAAATCCTGGACCAGCAAAAGCTTTTTCATTTGATATTGAGAACGAAAAGAAGCCTGACATTACGATTGTACTGTAGATTTACTGATTTTGATGCCTCTGAAAAAGACGGCATTTGGAAGAAGTGTGTACAAATATTTTTTCTTATGACGCTTCATATCTTATTAACGTTTTATAAAATGCCAGTCAGCTTTACGCAGGGCGGTCATGTCTGCAGGAAGCCTTGACTATACTTTTGTACTGTTATTTCATGATATAAATTTATGAATATAGATTTTAAAAGTTTTCTGAGGAGTTCATATATGACCGAAAATCCCAATAAGGATGATGGCTCTCTCATGCTGAATGCCATTCGCGCTATTGCAATCAGCCCGGAAAAAGCAAAAAAAATGGTTGATCAATATAAGCATTCAGCAAAAAAGTTGAACAAACAATGCAATGATAATGAAATAGAGAAGATAGTTTCAAAGAAAATTATAGCAAAATATTCACGGTATGCGTCTCTGAGTGGTGGTCTTTCTGCTGTTCCAGGCATCGTCCCGGGTATCGGGACTGTCGCCGCCATGGTTGGTGGAGGAACTGCTGACGCTACAGTCTGCATGAAAATACAAATTGATATGACAATGCTACTGGCCGTAAATTTCGGGTGGGACTTGACCGACCATGATGCGATGTACATGACCATACTCATTGCTGTGGCTGGAGGACTTGAACAGCTCGGTGTTCAAAGCGGCGCGCCAATCGCATCGAAAGCCGGTGTGAAAATGCTTCAACAATATTTAAAAGGAGCTACATTAGAAGCAGTTAAACAGTTTTTTACACGCTTTGGTATAAACTTCACTAGGAAGGCGGTAGAAAAAAGTATGCCGTTCGGGATTGGTGTTGTAGCAGGTTCCAGCCTGAACTACGGACTTACCCGATATGTAGGTTACGAAGCCGTAAAGTGCTTTACTATAGAGCGACAGATGAGAGAAGATCCCGATGAAGAAATGGAATGGGCATAATATAGGCATATTTTAAAATATGTTCGTGTGCGAAACTTACTGCGTGAGCATACCTGATGATCATTCGCCCAAAAGGTCAGAATAGGGTGACGCGTTTCTGAATCTACTTCAGACCGCGATCCCGCAACTGCGCGGCCATATAAAGCGCATGCAGCTTGATCGGTATAATGATGAGTATGCCGATCAGGATCACGATGCCACCAGCGCCCGTAAAAACGCCTGCAGTGAAGTCGCTCATCGCGAATTACTCGCCAGATAAGCGTAGAGGATGAAGGCCCCGGCAGCACCGCCAATGGTGCTGGCGAACCAGAGGAAGAAGATGCCGATGGGTGTCATCCTGCCGTCACCCCCAGCACCTTGAGCGCCTGCTGCACCTGCGTACGAGATGGGGCTGCATTGACTATGGGCCTGATGGACCGCCGTACGGCTACGCTGTCCAGCAGCGCTCTGAAGGCCGAGATAATGGTGCCCAGCGCGTTCAGCGCCGTACTGGCGTCGGACAGGTCCGTGCCGGACACCTTGGTCGAGACCCCGGTCATGGCCATGCTCAGGTCGTCCTCCACCTTGGTCAGGGCGGACAGAATGCTATCCACCCGGCTTTTCCAGTTCGTATCATCATACGAAATGGTCAGCGTGGACCCGGCGGCCGTGGAAAAGCTGGTGAGCGCAGCGGAAAGCGCCGTATCAGCCACGTTGATAATACCAACGGCAGGGGAACCGATCGCGCTGGCCAGCGCCGCGATGCTCAGGATGGTCGAGACGGCATTGAGGCCCGCCTGCCCGTAATCCCTGATCTCGGCCACGTTGATCGTGATGGTGGTGACATTACCGGATTTCGTAACCGCGCAGGCCGCCAGCAGGCCAGCCGCCAGTGTGCCGGTCCCGGCGCGTAACAGGACCCGGCGGGAAATGTTCGGGCTCATGAATGATAGCTCCAATAAAAAACCACCCCGAAGGGCGGTTTCCGTGGGAAATGGTCGGGACGGTAAGCAAAGTGACCCGTTTTATTTCAGATCATCTCCCGGCCTGGACGGCGCAGGCGTGGAAGATGCCGAGACGGCCGTGCTGGTCCGCAGGGCAATCGCGGCATTGGCCGCGTATTTCCAGTTCATCGCAAGGAAGTTGATGATGCGGTAAAGCAGCCAGAGCCTGCCGCTCTGGTTGGCTGGCAGCGGGATCTGGGTGGCCGCGAACCCGGCGCCCGCGAAGATGGCGCAGGCATACAGCACCCACATGGCGTAAGGCTGCGGCAGTGACAGCGCCAGTGCGAGAGGGGAAATCCCGGTCGTAACCGCCGTTGCGGTCCGGGCAACCACGCGTGTTTTTGCTGGCGGATCAGCATGGTCCTGTCCTTTATAAAAAGTCTCCACGCAACTGGCGCGGAAAATGTACCCGGCACCTGACATGCCGTTTCATGCATCAATGGCCTGCTGGAACAGGGCGACATGCCGTGAATCAGTAACGCCTGCCCCGGAGGAAGTATTGTAATAGGTTTTCCAGTAACGGCATTGCGCGGAGGCATCGGCCGCATCAGGCAGTTCGGTGCGTACACGGTCATATTTCAGACGCGCCATGACGCAGGCATAGAAGACGTTACCCCGCATCTGTACTGCCCCCGGGGGCCAGTCCGCGCGAATGGTGAGAATGCGCTGCCGCAGGCCGTTCAGTTGGCTGTCAGACAGAAAAGTGCGCCAGATATCGTCATGCGTGAACGGCTCCATCTGCCACAACCCCTGCGCCGGACCAAAGCCCCCCTTTGTGACCTGCACAATATCAACCAGCCCACTTTCAACCAGGGCGGTTCCGGTCAGCAGGTTCACGACGGCATCACCCCCCAGCCCGACATGGGACAGGCTGGCGCCACGATGATGTGCTTGAACTGGGAGAGGGATAAACCGCTCATGGTTCATACCCCAGCGCCCGTTTGCATAGCGACCACGCGGCATCGCCAATCTGGCCCCAGCCCAGCAGTCCGGTGGCAAGGATGATGAAGGTGACCGTGATCCAGTTGGCCAGCCTGATGCCACCCTCGATGCGGGACAGACGCTCCGAAACTTCCGTGTCGCGCTCATTGGCTGTCTCGCCCATGGCGGCGACACGCTCCATGATCTCGCGCCGGGTCTGCGCCGCGTGGTCGGCCACGGCCTTTGTCAGATCGCGCCGCAGGTCGGAAAACTGGACCGACAGCGTGTTCAGCCCGTCGCGCAGGTTGTCATGGCCACCCTCCACCTTCGCCAGCCGTTCACGCACACGGGCAAGATCCTCCACCGTGGCGCAGCGGACAGGCACCCCCGCCTGCCCCACGGATGCGGGCAGGATCATGTCTTCATTCATTGGTTTTTCCGACAATAAAAAACCGCCTCATGGGCGGTGTGGCGGGCATGGACGGTTGTGAACGGACTAGCCGCCAGGCGGCGTTGGCGTCGTGGCGGGCGTATAGATGCTTCCCGCCGGATAGGCCCCTGCCGCATCAAGTCCCAGCGCCATGCCAGCAGGCGGCATGAAGGTGTCGGTACTGGCCAACGTCATGGCCATGATGACATACCCGACCTGCTGCCAGCCAAGCTGGGCCGTGCGGTACAGAACATAATTCTGGGGTGCGGGCGCTGCCGGGGTAGCGGTCTGGTCAGTTGTGGTGGTCGTTGAGGAAGTTGTATCGGTCATGGTCGATATCTCCGGTTATCATTGCGCGGGGCTGGCGGGCAGAACGGTGCTGGCCGTATCGGTGCCATCCGAAATGGCCATGAGGGCCTTCAGATAAGCAATCCAGACCGCCGGTGTCGGCTCATCCAGCAGCTTGTAATGGTGCAGGACATGGGTGCGGGCCTGCGTCAGCGCGGCAGAAGCCCGTGTGGCCAGGGGAACGGCCGTGGCGGCGGGTGCATGGGCCACAAGAGCGCCATCACCAACCGCCCACGGCCCCGGATAACGCATGCTCCACTGGGCATCGGTCACTTCCAGAAGGTCACTTTCCGGAAGGGATTTCAGTGTCAGGGCATTGAAACTCTCACTGTCATACCAGCCAATGACCCGCGATGGCGCGGCCTGCCTGCTGTCAAAATGCGCATATTTCGTCATGTCGCTTACCAGCCTTCCACCCACCACGTTGCACGCATGGGCCAGTTGTAATTGCCGCCACCAGTTTCGTTCATGTTGACCGTCATCTGTGTGGTGGTGGGTGTCCCGCCAAGCTGCGCCATCTGGTCGTTGCCTGTGGAGGTGGTGTCGCTATCCGCCAGCTTGGTGGAGACGCCGTATGCCCCTGGAAAAATCCCGTTCAGAGCCAGCGGATAAGTAATGGTCTGCCTGCCCTCACTGGTAAAATCCGGTGTTTCTCCCATCATGCGGATGCGGTATCCGCTGGCCGTGCTGCCATCCTTGATCCTGATGATCGTGTAACAGCCACCATCCCCGGCGAGCCGGAGGAAGTAACCGAGACAACAGGCAGATCGGATTTCTGTGCTATTGTATAATATAAACCAGCCACACTGACGGCGCTCAGCTTGCTGGTATTGCCCCCCGAGAAGACAAGCCCCGCAACCTGCGCATCCGTTGGGTTCCATACACCGGATACCAGCTTGGCATCGGCGTTGGCGCGGGCTGTGGCTTCGGCAGTGACCGCAGCCGCACGAGCCGTAGCCTCAGCGGTTACATCCGCATACCATGCCAGGAATCCCCCGCCACCGGTATAACCGGCATACATATGGCCAGAACCGCTGTAATGGAGTTCCGTGCCCTGCTGGTCGCCTGACGCCATGCCCGCCGTGCCTGAAATCAGGCTCGCTTCGACATTGCTGGCCCGCACGGTTTCGGCAGTGACAGCCACAGTACGGGCCGTGGCCTCGGCCGTTACGTCTGAATACCATGCCAGAAATCCACCGCCACCGGTGTAGCTGGCATACATACGCCCCGTGCTGCTGTAATGAAGCCCCGTTCCCTGTGCATCTCCGGACACCATGCCGGACGTGCCGGATACAAGGTTTGCCTCGGCATTGCTGGCGCGCACGGTCTCCGCCGTCACGTCCGAATACAGGGCGGCCGTATAATAGGCGCCGTTCATGGAATAGGACTGGTAGACCAGCCGATGGCTGCCGTCATAGGACAGGTCGCCAAGCGCGCCATACGCGCCGTTCAGTTCCGTCCCGTAGGTCGAAAGCAGGTAGCCACCCGTAGCGATATTGTCCGATGTGTTGACATAGGAATAACGCAGCCCCGGATAGGTGGTGTCACGCCCAAGGTAAACCTTGCCCGCAACCTGATCGAAGCCGCCGCCCTGCTGCACGGGGGTAAAACCCAGCGCGTCCTGCTTGGCGGCCTGAAGCTGGGGGATGGTATCGTAAAACGGCGCGCCGGATGCCTGCGCGATCATGCCCGCCGTGATGGCCGTGGCCCCGGCGGGAACAGTTATGGTCCATAGCGGATGTGCCCCCGTGGGCACGGACGCGCCAATACCGATCTGCGCCACATCCCGCCGCACGGTCGGCGCGGCGTTTCCGCTGTTACCCGCCCCGGCATAGGTTACGGCTGGATCGGCGGCATTGTAGAACGGCAGAACGGTGGCATCCGTGTCCTGCGTGAGTGCTGTAACATACACAATACAGGTCGCCCCGGCACACGGCACCTCCAGCGTGACCGGATCGCGGCTGATATACTGGCGCACAAGCGTGCTGGCGCTGGCGGGGAGCGTGCCATAGGCCGTTCCATCCACCACACCGGCGGCCAGCAGCGAACCGGGGGCGATGGTGATGGCGAGGCCGCCCCCCGGCGTACAGGCAAAGCCGCCCGCCGCCACCGTATTCTGCCCATAGGCCATCCCGGCCAGATGCCCGATGCCGACAAGGGTGTTGCGCTGGGCGTTGAGCTGGTCGCTGTCCAGCGGTATCTGTGCGGGGTAGACAATCTGTCTGTCCATCAGTCGGGGCTCTCCACATCCTGCATCCATGCCACCGTACCGGCGGGCATGACGGTTGCAATCCGGGTCAGGGTCTGATTTGCGGGCGGGTTCATGTCGCCTGTCGGCAACTGCGCGAACAGCGCGAAGGGCACGGCGCGCGATCCGTAGCGCAAACCCGGCGCGCCATAACCCGTAGCCACCGCCCG
>NZ_BAIO01000036.1 GCF_000613305.1 Komagataeibacter kakiaceti JCM 25156 | reverse complement strand
GGTATCGGCCTGCGCTATCCGGGGGCGGAACACTGGGCGCTGCGGCATGCGGACCTGTCAGTCGGGCAGGGGGAGCGTGTGGCGATTATCGGGCCTTCCGGCGCGGGCAAGAGCACGCTGGTCAATCTGCTTTTCCGTTTCCATGACTATCAGGAAGGACAGGCCCGCCTTGGCGGCGTGGACCTGCGTGATGTCGATGCGGATGTCATGGCCCGGCATATTGGCGTGGTGGCGCAGGACTTTCACCTGTTCATGGGCAGTATCCGCCGCAACCTGGCCATTGCCTGTCCCACCGCCACGGAGGAGGCGATGTGGCGGGCCCTGCGGGTCGCGCAACTGCATACGTTCGTGCGGGCGGAACCCGCCGGTCTGGATACCCTGATCGGGGAAGGGGCCTGCGTCTTTCCGGCGGGCAGGCGCGGCGGCTGGCCGTGGCCCGGATTGTGCTGCGCAATCCGGAATGGGTCATTCTTGATGAGCCGACCGAAGGGCTGGACGCGCGGACCGAGCACGGCCTGATGGCCGCGCTTCTACAGGCCCTGCCATCACGCACAACCATCATGTGCATTACCCATAACCCTGCCGTGGCGGCACGGATGGACCGGGTGGTGCGTGTCGAGGGGGGCCGGTTTCATGAGGTCGGGGAGGGTGCGATGACCCGATGACGACCTGAAACCCGGAAAAATCCCCTCATGCCCATACCGAAATCAGGAGACCTGACGGTGGAATTCATTAACCCCGATGTCGTCGATCTGTCGCGCTTCCAGTTCGCGCTGACGGCATTGTACCATTTCATGTTCGTGCCGCTTACGCTGGGCCTGACATTCATGCTGGCGGCCATGGAAACGGTGTACGTCGTGACCGGCCGGCAGATATACAGGGACATGGCCCAGTTCTGGGGCAGGCTGTTCGGCATCAACTTCGCCATTGGTGTGGCCACCGGCATCACCATGGAATTCGAGTTCGGCACCAACTGGTCCATGTATTCTCACTTCTTTGGGGATATGTTTGGCACGCCGCTGGCGATCGAAGGGCTGATGGCCTTTTTCATGGAGTCCACGTTCGTTGGCCTCATGTTCTTTGGCTGGGACCGGCTGAGCAAACAGGCGCATCTGGCTGTTACCTATCTGGTGGCCCTTGGGTCCAACCTGTCGGCGCTGTGGATCCTGATCGCCAATGCCGGGATGAACGTGCCCGAAGGCGCGCATTTCGACCCTGAAACCATGCGCATGCAGTTCGAAAGCTTTGTCGATCTGGTCTTCAACCCCGATGCGCAGGCGAAGTTCGTGCATACTTCGGTGGCGGGTTATGTCTCGGCGGCCATGTTTGTCATGGGCATCAGCGCCTTTTACCTGCTGCGGGGCCAGTACCGGCAGTTTGCCGCGCGTTCGTTTCGCATGGCCGCCCTGTTCGGTATCATTTCCACCGTGGCCGTCATTACGCTGGGCGACGTGCTGGGGCGTCTGGATTATGAAAAGCAGCCCACCAAGATCGCCGCGATCGAAGGGCTGTGGCATACCAGCAACCCGCCGTTCGAGCCGTGGATCGTCGCCGCCCTGCCAGATGACGCCAAGCAGGAAAACCATTACGAAATTGGCGTGCCGCTGGTCCTGACGCCGCTGATCACCCACACGTTTGACCAGCCCATTACCGGCATGCACGAACTGGAGGATGAGGCAGGCCCGCGCATCCGCTCCGGGATCGAGGCGGTTACGGCGCTCCGCCGCTATGGCGTCACCCATAGCAGCACGGATCTGGCCCGGTTCACCGCGCATGAGCAGGACATGGGCTACGGCCTGCTGGCAACCCGCCATGCTCCGGGTCAGGATGTCACGACCATTCCCGCGGACCGGATTGATGATGTGGTGCGCGCGACGCAGCCCGATATCCTGCCCAACGTATTCGTCACGTTCTGGTCATTCCGGCTGATGGTGTTCCTGTCGCTGTGGTTTTTCGCGCTGTTTGCCATTTCGGCCTATCTCAGCCTGAAGCGCCGGCTTGAACGCAGCCGCCTGCTGCTGAAACTGTGCATGTGGTCGATCCCGCTGCCGGTCCTGGCCACCGAGTTCGGCTGGATCACGGCGGAAGCTGGCCGCCAGCCTTGGACCGTATTTGGCTGGCTGCCCACCTTCCTGTCGGCCTCCAGCCATGGCGTGTCCTACATGGTGTTCTCGCTGGTCGGCTTTGTGCTGCTCTACAGCGTGTTCATCGCGGCTGAACTGTACCTCATGTTCAAGTTCGCCCGTCTTGGCCCCGGGCATGACGGCGTCCAACCGCACACACCTGCCGCACCCGGCGCTTCCGCCTTTGACATGCGGCCCATGGCTTCCTGACAGGAAACGGAGAAATGGAACTTTACGCGATACTGAAAATGGTCTGGGCGGCGCTGCTGGGTGTGCTGTTCATCGGGCTGGGCACCATGGTCGGCATGGATATGGGCGTGGGTACGCTGCTGCGCTTTGTTGGCCGTAACGATGGCGAACGGCGTACCGCGCTCAACATCATCGGCCCCCATTGGATGGCAACCAGGTATGGTTTATTCTGGGGGGCGGCGCGATTTTCGCGGCCTTTCCCACGCTGTATGGCACGTCGTTCTCCACCTTCTACGTGGTCATGATCATGCTGCTGTTCAGCATGATCCTGCGGCCGGTGGCGTTTGAATACCGCTCCAAGGCGGATAGCCGGCTCTGGCGGGCAAGCTGGGACTGGGTCTTTCTGGTGTCGGGCTTCGTGCCGATGTTCATCTATGGCGCGGCCTTCGGCAATGTGCTGGAAGGGGTGGGCTACCACTTTGGCTGGACGGGGCAGTACTATCAGGATGAATCCTTCCTGTCCTACCTGCTCAACCCGTTCGCCATCCTGTGCGGGCTTATGTCCGTCGGGCTGAGTGTCTATCAGGGGGGCGCCATGCTCATGTTGCGGGCGGATGACCCGATCTGGTCGCGCGCCCGGCGTTATGCCATGGGCGGGGGGCTGCTGGCGGCGATCCTGTTTATTATCGGTGGTATGTGGGTACGTTTCCTGCCCGGTTTTGTCATGACCGCCCCGGTCAACCCCGCCATGCCGGCCAACCCGTTATACGGGCAGTCGGTGGCGATGGTGGCAGGAGGCTGGATGCATAACTTCCACACCCATCCCGCCCTGTGGCTGCTGCCGCTTATGGGGCTGGGCTGTATGCTGGCGGGTGTTGCCATGCTGGCGTCTGGTCGTACGGTTGCGGGCTGGTGGCTGGGGCTGGGGGCATGGGCTGGCACCATCACCACGGTTGGCTGCGCCATGTTCCCGTTCCTCATGCCGTCTTCCACCGCGCCGGATCAGAGCCTGACGGTCTGGAACAGCACCGCCAGTGAATATGGACTTGGCTGCATGCTGGTTGTGGCGGGCCTCTTCGTGCCGATCATCCTGTCCTATACTTCATGGTGTTATTACGTCATGCGCGGCAAGGTCCATACCGCCGATGTCGTGAACGACACCCATAGCTACTGATTGCGAGGTCGTGATGACAAAGCTTCTGCGTCTGGCCGGTCTGGCCGTGGTTCTGGTCGTGTCCCTGCTGTTCGCCGTATTCGTGGGGGATCAGGGGCCGTGGTATTTCGCATGGGTGATCGGCACGGTCATGATCATCCTGATTTCCGGGGCTGGCGCGATCATGCTTGATGCCCAGTCCAGCCTTTCACCCGATGGGGAGATCTGACCATGATGGGTGACCTTGAACGGATCATTTTCTTCATTCCGATGATTTACATGGGGCTTTACCTGATTGCCTACCGCTGCGGACGGCGTTGGTTCCCATGACATGGATGGCGGTGGGTCTTGCTTCATCTCACGCCCGCCGCCGTATCCCGGCATCACCCTGCCGATGATACGAAGCGCGCCACCCGGGCACCGACGGGTGGCGCGTTTTATGTTTTTTACTCTTTATTATTTGCGCATGTCGTCGGTCTGTAATCATAAGGAAGTTTTTGGTGAAGCTTTTTTCAAAAAGCTTCAGGGAACGCCGCCTTTTTGGAAAAAGACGGCACCCCAAAACTTTTATTTTTTTAGCAGCTTCTTGGAAAATAGGGTTCCTCCCTGTCAGGCAACGCGGATCAGCTTACGGTTGATGAACTCCTCAATGCCGAGGAACGACAGTTCGCGGCCAAATCCCGAATTCTTGATCCCGCCAAAGGGCAGTTCAGGGGCCGCAGCCGTGGCCGTGTTGATGAACATCATGCCGGTTTCGACCGCTTCGGCCACCCTTTCCGCCCGGCCAAGGTCGCGGGAGAACACGGAACCGCCAAGGCCATAGGGGGAATCATTGGCCAGTTCGATGGCTTCGTGTTCCGATGCTACCTTGTGCACGACGGCAACGGGGCCGAAAATCTCCTGATAGAAGACCGGGTTGTCCTTTGACACGTTGGTCAGGATGGTCGGTTCCATGAAGAAGCCCGCCCGCTCCATCCGCTTGCCGCCGGCCACCAGCGTCGCACCCGCCTTGACCGCTTCGTCGGTCTGCGCCAGTGCGGTGTCCAGTGCCTTCCTGCTGCTCATCGGGCCATGGGTCGTGCCCTCGACCAAAGGATCGCCAATGCGGAACTGTGTGATCGCCTTTTTCAGCCCCGCGAGGAAGGCGTCATAGACCTTCTCATGCACGATCATGCGCTTGGCCGCCGTGCAGACCTGCCCGTTATTGGCAAACCGGCCCCACGTCGCCCACTTGACCGCCAGTTCAAGGTCCGCATCATCCAGCACGATGAAGGCGTCGCTGCCGCCCAGTTCCATTGTGTCTTTCTTCAGCGCCGCACCCGCTTCGGCCGCGACCGTCTGGCCCGCACGTTCGCTGCCCGTCAGGGCGACGCCACGGATGCGGAAATCCTTGATCAGTTCAGCGGACTGGTCGTTATCAAGGAAGATGTTGGTATAGACGCCCACAGGCGCGCCCGCATCGTGGAACAGCTTTTCAAACGCCAGCGCGCATTGCGGCACGTTGGGCGCGTGCTTGGCGATGACCACGTTGCCCGCCATCAGGTTCGGCCCAGCCACGCGGGCGAGCTGGTAATAGGGGAAGTTCCAGGGCTCGATGCAGTAGATCAGGCCAAGCGGCTGGTTGATGATCTTCGCATGGCCTTCCTTGACCTTCAGGTGCGTGGGGGCAAGGAATTCTGCCGCACCATCGGCATAGAAGGACAGGATATCGGCGGTGATATCGATTTCCTCCAGCGCATCCGGCAGCGCCTTGCCCATTTCGGTCGCGATCAGGCGCGCATGCGCCACGCGATCGCGACGCAGCAGGTCGGCGGCCTTTGACATGATGACCTTGCGGGCGGCGATGTCGCGCTTTTTCCAGTCGGTCTTCCACACATGGTCCGCGCGATCGACAATCGCCTTCATCTGCGCAGTGGTGTGAAGCTCGAACGTGCGTTCCACGGTTTCCGTGGTCGGGTTGAGGGTCTGGTAAAAACTCATTGGTCCGTTTCCCTGTTTATTGGTTATGGAAAGGGTAGTCGGTGTAGCCATGCGCGCCGCCGCCATACATCGTCGCCGGGTCCAGCGGATTGAGCGGCCAGTTATGTTCCAGCCGCGCGGGCAGGTCCGGATTGGCGATGAACTTCCGGCCAAAGCCGATCATGTCCGCCCAGCCATGGCCCAGCACATGCTGTGCCTTGTGCAGGTCGTAGCGGCCCGCGCACAGGATGCGACCGCCAAAGATGTCGCGCACGCTGGCGCGGAAGGTGTCCGGCATTTCGGGCGCATTGTCCCAATCAGCCTCAGCAAGCGAGACATAGGCGATGCCGGCTTCCGCCAGCACGCGCACGGCCTGCGTGTAGGTCTCCGCCGGATTGTCCTCCAGCAGGCCGAGATAGACGCGTTCTTCCGTGGTCGTGCCGAACAGTGGGGAAAACCGTACGCCCATCCTGTCGGGCGTGACGACGGCGGCGACGGCCTCCACCACTTCGCGCAGGAAGCGCAGGCGGTTGGACAGGCTGCCGCCATAGGCATCGGTACGGAAATTGGCGCGTTCGGAGATGAACTGGTTGATCAGGTAGCCATTGGCCGCGTGGATCTCCACCCCATCAAAGCCGGCGGATAGTGCGTTGCGCGCCGCCTGCGCATACATCTCCACCAGTTTATGGATTTCGGGGATGGAGAGTGCGCGCGGCATGTCGGGTGGCACCAGCTTTCCCGTGCCCGGCCCGGTGGGGATAAACACGTTCACGCCTGTTGCCGCGACGGCGGATGGGGCGATCGGAGCTTCATGGCCGGGTTGCAGGGCGCGGTGGGACACGCGGCCTACGTGCCACAACTGCGCGAAGATGGGCCGCCGTTTTGCATGCACAGCATCGGTGACCAGTTTCCAGCCCGCGACCTGTTCAGCGGAGTAGATGCCCGGTGTCCAGGCATAACCCTGCCCACGGGGTTCGATTTGCGTGCCTTCGGTAATCAGGAAACCCGCCTGCGTGCGCTGCGCGTAATAGTCGGCCATCAGCGCGTTGGGAATATCGCCGGGCTGGGTGCTGCGGCAGCGTGTCAGCGGCGGTAGGAAGATCCGGTTTTCCAGCGACAGGTCGCCCAGTCGCACGGGACCGAATAACGAAGATGAAGACATGATCAACCTTGTTCACAAATGCAGGCCATCCGTCCGGCCCGCATGCAAACATTGACCCAGCCTGTGGTGTGCGCAAGAACGCACATAAACCGCCACTAGTGTCAGGAATGATACCATGCCCCGCATCCGTCACACCACGCTGGCCTGCAGCCCCGGCTGCACGGTGGAAGCCACGCTCGAACTGTTCGGGGGCAAGTGGAAGGCGCTGATCCTGTATCACCTGTTCGATGACGGGGTGCTGCGGTTCGGCGAACTGCGCCGCCGCCTGCCCAACGTCACGCAGCGGATGCTGACCAACCAGTTGCGCGAACTGGAGGCAGACGGCCTGGTGTCACGCACCGTCTTCCCCGAGGTGCCACCGCATGTGGAATACGCCTGACCGATCTGGGAAAGACCCTGAAGCCAGTCATTCAGGCGCTCAAGACGTGGGGGGATAAATACGCCCATGCCCTGCATGACAGAAATATCACCGATTGACGTAAGTCTGTCACTGCTGAAATATTGTGTGCGAAAGTATAGTATTTTTCACGAAAAAATATTTTAAAATAACTGATTGATAAATAAAAATAAAAGTTTTTGGGTGCCGACTTTTTTTTAAAAAGGCGGCGTTCCCTGAAGCTTTCCAAAAAAATTCACACCAAAAACTTACTTATGTTTGCGGGACATTTCATGGACTGACTGTTTCAGATAGCCCACTAAGAAGTGTCGCCGGAAGGCCGTTGCGTTGCTGGCGAAGTTGGTGATAGAAATAGTGTCATAAATGCCCGTTCGATACCATGCGATGACGATCCGGACCCGCCATGTCCGGTACAGGGCCTCATCATGACGGGACGGTAACCGTCTTGCTACCGGTATTGAACGAGGGCACGCGTATGACCGTTGATCTCCTGATTACTGACGCTTACATTTATGTTGATCGCAACCGTGAAATTTCTGGTGGCTGGATCGCCATAAAGGACGGGCGCATTCACTCCGTGGGCGAAAGTGGTCAGACTCCCCCTGTTTCCGGCAGAACCATTGATGCGCATGGCCAGCTTGTCACGCCCGGCCTGATCAACGCCCATCACCACATGTACCAGAACCTGACCCGGTCCTATGCCCCGGTTACCAATGGCACGCTGTTTGAGTGGTTGCAGGGCCTGTATCCCCTATGGGCCGGACTGGATGAGGAATCCGTCTATCTCTCCACCTTTGTCGCCATGGTGGAACTGCTGATGGGCGGGTGCACGACCTCGATGGATCACATGTATGTACACCCCAGACCCCATCTGATCGACGCACAGTTCCGTGCCGCGCATGAGATCGGCTTCCGTTTTCATGCCACGCGGGGGTCAATGACACGCTCGGTTGAAGATGGCGGCCTGCCACCGGCCTCGGTCGTGCAGGATGAAGATACGATCCTTGCGGATAGCGAACGCCTGGTCGCCCGCTTTCATGACCCCGCTCCGGGCGCCATGGACCGTGTCGCTCTGGCGCCGTGTTCCCTGTTCAGCGTATCCGAACGGATCATGCGCGAATCAGCCGCCCTGGCCGATAAACATGACCTGCGTCTTCATACCCATCTTGCGGAAGACCATGAGGAGGATACTTACTGTGCCGAGGTGTACGGCTGTACCCCGACCGAGTATCTTGAACAGGTGGGGTGGGCTTCTCCCCGCTCATGGGTGGCGCATTACATCTATCCCTCCGACAGGGAAATTGACCGTCTTGCCCATGCTGGCGTGTGCACCGTGCAATGCCCCTGTTCCAACATGATGATTGGCGGTGGCGCGGCGGATGCGATGAACCTGCGCGCGCGGGGCATGCATGTGGGGCTTGGGTGCGATGGCTCGGCCTCGACCGATCATGCCTCGATGTGGCTGGAAGCCCGGATGGCGCTGCTTCTGGGGCGTTTCAGAAACGGCCCCCATTCCATGTCCGCCCGTGATGCGCTGGACATGGCGACGCAGGGCGGCGCCGCCTGTCTGGGCCGGACGGATGAACTGGGTCATTTGCGGCCCGGCGCCTGCGCGGATCTGGTTATCTGGAAAATGTCTGAATTCGCCCTTGCCGGGGCTTTGACCGACCCGGTTGAGGCATGGCTTCGCTGCGCGCCCGCAGTGGCGGGCACGACCATCGTCAACGGGAAGGTTCTGGTGGATGATGGCGTGCCCTGCCTGTCGGGCCTGAACGAAATCCTGCGCGCCCATACGCGGGAAGCCAGACGGATTCAACGGCTGCCCCGGTAAAAGGCTGTTTGCTAAGCCTGCCCGGGGATATTTCGCAAATCATAGGAAAGTTTCTGGTGAAGCTGCTTTCAAAAAAAGGCGACACCCAGAAACTTTTACTTTTTTTATCAGACGACTGTTGTCCAGAGGACGGCCGTCATACCTGGTCACGGCTCATGACGGTCTGGCGTGCCTGTGGTTTCGGCACGACGGCATGGGTGGCGCTGGTCAGCGGGTGTGGTGTGGTTTTACGGGGCTTTTCCTGTTGCCGGGCATAATATTCCGCCAGTCCAACCAGCCCCAGCCCGATAAAGGCAAAGCATGAGGACAGGACCGGCAGCCCGGCATACGACCAGTGGGTATCCACCATGTAGCTGCCTGCCCATGCGCCAATTGCGTTACCGAAGTTAAAGGAACTCTGGTTCATGGCGGCGGCGATGTTGGGCGCGGCCCCCGCGCAGGCGACCACATATGTCTGTAGCGGGGCCATGGGCGCATAGATGAACACGCCCCACAGGAACAGCAGCGCAAGGCAGACCCACGGGTGCAGGCTGCCGGGCACAAGCAGGATCTGCACCACCGCCACGGCCGCCATCAGCCCCGCGCATGATGGCAGCATCTTCCAGTCCGCCAGCCGTCCGCCAAGCAGGTTGCCCAGGCACAGGCCCCCCCCGATCATGAGCAGGATACCGTCGATCATATGCGTGCTGAAACCCGTGCGGATCTGCAGGAAGGGGGAAATATAGGTGAACAGGGTAAACATGCTGGCGGCGGTACAGAGCGAAACCAGCATCATGGTCACGACAAGCGGGTGCAGCATGGCCCGGAACTGCGCTGATAATGGAATGGCGGGCCCGCTGGCCCGGTCCTGCGGAATCCATATCCACATGGTGGTCCATGCAAGCACCCCGACCGCGCAGATCAGCCAGAACGCCATGCGCCATGATGTCAGTTGGGCTACGACCGTGCCCATCGGCACGCCCAGGATCATGGCCAGCGTCAGCCCGATATAGACGAGGGAGAGCGCCTGCGCCCGTTTGTCAGGCGCGACGACCTGACATGCTATGATGGAAGCCGCGCCATAGAATGTCCCGTGCGAGAACGATGTCAGCACCCGCGCCAGCATGAGGCTGCCATACCCCGGTGCCACGGCGCTGCACGCATTGCCCACAATGAATATGCCCATTGTCAGCAGAAGGGTCGCGCGCCGTGACAGGCTGTTGGTCAGGATCGACACAAGGGGGGAGGCGATGGTCACCCCGATGGCATAGCCCGACACCAGCAGCCCCGCCTGTGCGATGGAGACATGCAGCCCGGTGGAAAGCTGTGGCAGCAGCCCCATGACGATGGTTTCGGTAGTGCCGAGGCCGAACGCCCCGATGGCAAGGGCCAGCAACGCAATGGGCAAGACAGGTGTCCTCAGTTTTATGGTGGCGGCCTATGTCGCCATGGCCTGAACCACGCGGAACTGGCGGGGGCAGGTCTGGTTGGAGATACAGCCATGGCCGCATCGTTCGCTGTTTGGCCCTGGCTGGCGTGATGTTGCCGGTCGGCTGGCGCAAACGGCACGGCATGATTCAGCCAGTGGGCGATTTCTTCTGCTATTAGGGGGCGATGTGATATGCAAGCGAACCTTGGCAGCCTGTTATAACACCGTTAGTTTATTGCAAGGGCCATTCCATAAAAATGGTATAAATGCGGTACTGCCATGCGTAATAAATTACTTCTCTACACAATAGGTACATGCAGGAATATTAGGGCCTGCGATATGATTTCATAAGTCTGCTCAATTTCTGTCATACATCATCCGTTACAATAAAAAGGATGATGCCTCATATCCCTGATCCATCATCATGCGTGTTTGTAGGTATCGGGGCGGGGGCGCATCGGGGTAATGCGGCCTGTGGAAAGCACATGGACCGCCATGGGGAGCACAGGGAATGCTGCCCGATCCGCCCCGGAACCATGGGATGGGACGTTGTATGCGGCTGCGGCGATCCCGCCATGATGACGGCGGCGATGGATTGCCCTTGCCCCATGCAACCGGGCCATGGACCGGGCGTTCAGGGGGTTCCCAACCAAAGGGTCATCCATGCTCCCGGCCTGGTTTCGTGCCCGCCCACTCGTTGTGGCCATTCCCGTCCGGAACGAGGCGGAACGGATCAATGCCTGCCTGTCCGCCCTTGCCAGCCAGCGTGAAGCCTGCCTGACCCACGTGGTCCTGCTGCTCAATAACTGTACTGATAATACGCCGGATTGTGTGCGGGACCATGCCGTATGTTTGCCGTTTCCCGTTTCGGTTATTATGCGTACCTATCCGTCATCCATCGCCCATGTAGCACCGCGCGGCGTGAAGCCATGGAGATCGCGGCCGGGATAGCTGGCCCCGGCGGGCTCCTGTTCACGACCGATGCCGATGGCGCTCCAGCCCCTGACTGGCTGGTGAACACACTCGCCGCCTTTGACAGGGGGGCCGACGCGGTATGTGGCCGTGCCGTGATTGACCCGGTGGAGGCGCTGTTGATTCCCGCGCATCTTCACCGCGATGACGCGGCGGAAAGCGCCTACGCCACCCTGCTGGACCGTATTCATGACCTGATCGATCCGGACCCACATGACCCATGGCCACGGCATACGGAACATTCCGGGGCCAGCATTGCCGTAAGTGTTGCGGGCTGGGAACGGGCGGGCGGTATCCCTGCGCTGCCTCTGGGCGAGGATCGGGGTTTCCTGGCCGCGCTACGCCGTGTGGATGCGGCCATTCGCCACGCGCCCGATGTGGTGGTGACCGTATCGGGCCGTGTAAAAGGGCGCGCCCCAGGCGGCATGGCCGATACCATGGCCCGCCGTCTGG
>NZ_BAIO01000037.1 GCF_000613305.1 Komagataeibacter kakiaceti JCM 25156 | reverse complement strand
AGCCGATGATGCCCGTTTTCTCGGTCGTCAGGCACCCGGCGGCGGCGACAAGATCCTTCAGCGCATTCGCCTCGCCCCCTTCGGCGCGCAGTTTCAGCCCTTCCTGCACGCCCGCGCTGTCGTAGGGCAGGACGGTGTCGCGCCGCACGCGGTCGAACAGGGCGGGGGCGATGACCTGATAGCCCTGCGCCGCGAGGGAATCGCATACCGCGCGGATATAGGGCGTGATCCCGAAAATTTCCTGCACCACCACGACGGAACGCGCGGCGTCCGGCCGACCGGCGCGGTAAGCGGAAAACGTATGCCCGTCCGCCGCGGTGACGGTGATGACTGCGCCCATGGCATTCCCTCCATTCTTTCTCTTGTTATCCGCCCAAGAATGATGCCGGAACATTTTACGTCAACATCAAACCGCATGATGGCGAATTTTGCGGGTCGCCGCCGCCGCTATCCCGTCCCGCGCGGACTCGGCGGCACACGCGGCCATGCACTGGGGGCGCGGCTGGGCACTGGTTTCCTCACCCGATGCCGCATTATTTTATAATGCGCTGATATATAACAGAAAAACTGAAAACAGACGCCGCCGACACGGGCAGGGCGGGATTTGGACGATTTTCCCTTATCCGGTGTTCTTGACACCTGACAGGGTGCTTCCTATCTGGTCATTAGCACTCTCACGAGGGGAGTGCTAACGCGATGCGGCCTGGCGCGCGCGCCAAACCGGTGGCGTTGCTTAATCAAGGGCGTTACCTTTTTTTACAGATATGGAGCGATCCATCCATGACGAAATTTCGTCCCCTGCATGACCGCGTGGTCGTCCGTCGCCTCAAGAGCGAGGAAAAGACTGCAGGTGGTATCATCATTCCTGAGACCGCCAAGGAAAAGCCGATGGAAGGCGAGGTGATCTCGGTCGGACCGGGTGCCCGTAACGAGCAGGGCCAGCTTGTCGCCCTCGACGTCAAGGCGGGTGACCGCGTCCTGTTCGGCAAGTGGTCGGGCACGGAAGTGACGATCAACGGTGAAGAACTGCTGATCATGAAGGAAAGCGACATCATGGGCGTGGTCGCCTGACCCACCCCGCTTTCCCGACCGAGTGACATTTAAGAAAACCTTCCCTACCGGAGAAAAGAAAAATGGCAGCCAAGGACGTAAAGTTCGGCGGTGAAGCCCGCCAGCGCATGCTGCGTGGCGTTGATATCCTTGCGGACGCGGTCAAGGTGACCCTGGGCCCCAAGGGCCGCAATGTGGTGCTTGACAAGAGCTTCGGCGCACCGCGCATCACGAAGGACGGTGTCTCCGTCGCCAAGGAAATCGAACTGGCCGACAAGTTCGAGAACATGGGCGCGCAGATGGTCCGTGAGGTCGCTTCCAAGACCAACGACGTCGCGGGTGACGGCACCACCACCGCCACCGTGCTGGCCCAGGCCATCGTGCGCGAAGGCGCCAAGGCCGTTGCCGCCGGCATGAACCCGATGGACCTGAAGCGCGGCATCGACAAGGCGGTTGGCGTTGTCGTTGAAGAGCTGAAGAAGAACGCGAAGAAGATCACGACCCCGGCCGAAACGGCGCAGGTCGGCACGATTTCCGCCAATGGCGAAAAGGAAATCGGCGAGATGATCTCGCAGGCCATGCAGAAGGTCGGCTCCGAGGGCGTCATCACGGTGGAAGAGGCCAAGGGCCTGCACACCGAGCTGGACGTTGTCGAGGGCATGCAGTTCGATCGTGGTTACATCTCCCCGTATTTCGTGACGAACGCGGAAAAGATGACCGTCGATCTGGACAGCCCCTACATCCTGATCCACGAAAAGAAGCTGTCCTCGCTGCAGCCGATCCTGCCGCTGCTTGAAGCGGTCGTGCAGTCCGGCCGTCCGCTGCTGATCATCGCCGAAGATGTCGATGGCGAGGCGCTGGCGACCCTGGTGGTGAACAAGCTGCGTGGTGGCCTGAAGATCGCCGCCGTCAAGGCGCCGGGCTTTGGTGACCGTCGCAAGGCGATGCTGGAAGATATCGCGATCCTGACCGGTGGCCAGGTCATCAGCGAAGATCTGGGCATCAAGCTGGAAAGCGTCACGCTCGACATGCTGGGCACCGCCAAGAAGGTGCACATCACCAAGGAAAACACCACGATCGTCGAAGGCGCTGGCGAAGGCGCGGGCATCAAGGCCCGTTGCAGCCAGATCCGCGCGCAGATCGAGGAAACCACTTCCGATTACGATCGCGAGAAGATGCAGGAACGCCTTGCCAAGCTGGCGGGTGGTGTTGCCGTGATCCGCGTCGGTGGGTCCACCGAGATCGAGGTGAAGGAACGCAAGGACCGCGTTGACGACGCCCTGCACGCCACGCGCGCGGCGGTTGAGGAAGGCATCGTTCCCGGTGGCGGCACGGCGCTGGCTCGCGCTTCGACCCAGCTTGGCGGCCTGCACTTCCATAACGATGACCAGCGCGTCGGCGCGGAGATCATCCGCAAGGCCCTGCAGGCGCCGCTGCGCCAGATCGCCCACAATGCGGGTGAGGACGGTGCGGTCATCGCGGGCAAGGTTCTGGAAAACAGCACCTACACCTTCGGTTTCGACGCCCAGATCGGTGACTACAAGGATCTGGTCGAAGCCGGGATCATCGACCCGATGAAGGTTGTCCGCACCGCGCTGCAGGATGCGGCTTCGGTTGCCGGCCTGCTGATCACCACCGAAGCGATGGTGGCGGAGCGTCCGGAAAAGAAGGCCCCGCCGATGCCTGAAGGTGGCATGGGTGGTATGGGCGGCATGGGCGGCATGGATTTCTGATCCAGCCGGGCATACGCTACGAAAAAGGGGGGAAGGGCCATTGGTCCTTCCCCCTTTTTTCATGCCCGCTGGTGTAGATGTGAGGAGCGGGATGTCAGGATTATTTGACACGGACGCCCATTTCATGCTGCCCCTATGGTGCACGAACGACGTGAAAGCGGCAGGGTGTTTTCCGGATGCCCCGTTTTTTTCATCGCCGTAAAGGCACGCGCCCGGATTCCCGGTATTAGGACCGGGAAGGATGGCGCTGGAGAAGAGACTGGCTATGGCTACCGGAAAAGTAAAATGGTTCAATGCAACCAAGGGTTTTGGCTTCATCATGCCTGATGATGGCGGCAAGGACGTGTTTGTGCACATTACCGCCGTGCAGGCGGCGGGCCTGCGTGGCCTGAACGAGGACCAGGCGGTCAGCTATGACATCGCCATGGAGCGTGGCAAGGCCGCCGCGACCAACCTCAAGGCGCTCTGACGTCTCTCCCGTTACAGGGGGTAAGGTCAGGGAATGGTCAGGAAAGCTGGCCCGCTGTAGCGCGCCAATAGGTTTGGAACTGCGGGACACATGGAATGGAACCCCATCGCAGTCCACAAACGGCCTGCTAATGGGGCCTAAAATGGCTCTGATAGCCTTTTAAAAATGTGCGGGGCTTCCCTGAATGCAGGGAGAAATTTTGTCACGTATGGAAGCTGATCGAAACATGACCTTTCATGCCTCGCGCGCCCCTACCGTCCCCGCCATCGCGTCCTGCCATAGCAGTCAGGACAGTCTTCCCGTTAATCGCCAGTGACGCATCATGGCCACGCCGACCGGGATCAGCAGAGATCATATCTCCTTCGCTGCATGGGAAGAAGAACGCTTGTTTTATCTGTCCTGGCTGTGGTGCCGGGTCGCGTGGAAAGCTGCCAAAATTCCCGCTGTGTCCGGCCATGCTGTCAACCTTCAGCCGCCGCGTTCCTATCGGTGCACGTATTTCGCCGACTTCCGTGAACACCTTGCTTTCGATTTGTCTGCTGGTACTGATCATGGAGAATCCTGAATGATCCATCAAAACTGGAAACATTCTAAGGGATACACGCCTGTCTCCAAAGAACCATCTTCCTCAATCCGCAAGCAGAGGTTATGTTGCCTGCGGCACGTCGCGACACGGTGTAATTCAGCCTGCCGTAGGACCGTCCTTGTGACGGGATCGCTATGTGGGGTTCAAGGCTGGCCCCACCGGCGTGTCACTCATTTCCTTCTGAAAATTCGGCCAGAATGTTGTGCCTCTTGCACCCCAGGCGCACCATCGCATGGAATAATTCATTGCACTGTCGCGACCATGCCCATACCAGGCGGCGCGCCGCGCGTAGATCATAATCTCTCGCGGCTTCCGCACGTAGAACGGCTGAAGCAAAGATTTCACCCGCAGCAGCCATCTTATGATGACTGAACGGGTTATGGGCTGAACATACAGAAGTGGACACAGGATCAGATGCATGTGTTGTCCCTGCGTCAGTTAGGGGGACCTCAGCAGTAAGGGCCGTTATCCTTGCCAAGGCAATCTGTAGCGCCTGGTCCTTTTGCGCATCGATCCATAACTGACGCGCCACAAGCCTCTCATCGCCGCCAGCACGCCGCCGTGCGCGAGCAGCTGCTCCACGCACGGTAGCGAATGCCCGTCCTGCACGCCGTCGCGACAATGGATCGTCCTGGCACATGGGGTAACTTACGCCCCAGTTGCAGCAGGCGGGTTGCCCGTTGCCGTTGTTGTCGTACCAGCACCAAACGTCATGCCACTGGACAGGAAGTCGGCGACTTCGCTCCAGGACGTTTGGCGTTGCTCGCCCCCAGCAGGAACTGGGTGGCAATCGGGGTCGCCGTGCCAAACCATTCATTCGTGGTGGCTTCGATTGTCTGCGCACGCAGCAACCGCAAGGCAGCGTTTTCGTTCCCAGGAACGGTCACAAGATGAGTGGGCCTGATCCCGAGAGGACGGCCTGTGTCGGTTGTCTGGCTCATCATCTGTGCACGGACAACCGCGTAATTATATGGCGTCAGTGGATCCGTGCAGGCAAAGGCAAGCTGCCATAGGCCATATCCGGCATTGTAGCGGGCATCTGCACCGAACACGAACTCATTTTGCCAGAAGACATTGTCATCCGTCAGCTTGGTTTTCGACATGAACGAAACCGGGCGACGACTCTGGAATACCAGGGGGCGGATCGGACGGCTGCAATCCAGCAAGAACCACGGCGCGTTATTGCCTGAGCCAAACATGTTGGAACGTGTTTTCTGCGGGGATGCATTATCGCGGTTGACCGGATGTGCGGCGTTGAAGAACGTTTCCCCGTCATAGCACTTATTGATGAAACCTTCCCCGAGCAGCTTGAAGATCAGTTCATCGGGATGGGCTACAGCGGCACGCGCCATTTCCTCGACAATCGGGGTATAGATACCGTAGCGGTCATCCTCGATATCTTCACGGCTAATCGCCACCGTGCTTTCCCAAGTCTTGTTGACAATCTGGAACCGCTCGCTGCCAAGCTGGTGGATCACACGCGGACCCAGCCATTCACGTACGCCCGGCACGTTATTGAGCCAGCCATAGCTTTCCACTTTGGTCGCGCTGGGAACGACCATCGCGACATCTTTCCAGTAAGACTGCGCATTTTCGAGCGTCTTGTTGAAAGTCGTCTTGAGGCCAAGGAAAAAACTGGCAAGATTGGCGTCAGTTAGCTGCATTGTCTTTACTTCCGTATTTCTTGATATCGTCGGGGGAAACGCCCATAGAATTCATGATCGTTTCATTGTCCTGCGCTCTGTTCTGCTCGCTCATTCTGGCGTTGTGATCCGGCGCAAAAAATGGACTTCCCAGCATCTGGGTGAATTCATGGATCGGCTTGCCCGCACCATTGATGAAGTCATCAAATGCCGCACGGTTCTGGGTGCAAAGGTTGAGCGCCCAATCCCGCATGAACGGCATGATGCGGCCTTCGCGGGCAGCGACTTCTACCAGATGCTCCGCGATTTCCTGTGGCACGCCAGAATGTTCGCGATTGTATTTGGCCAGTGTCTGCTGAAAAAGCTCGATTGGCACATATTTTGCCGGGTCCGGTGTATCGCGGTTGGCAACCAGCGTATGCACGGCTTGCAATACGTCCGCCTGGGTGGCACCAGCAGGAAGGGACAACGCCCCCTGTAACTGCGTCATCAGTTCAATCCTGCCCAGTTCCTGCCGCGGCATTGAGGAGGAGGCGGGTTCCTGTGAGTTCAATGCCGTCAGTTCGGCAAGATTGGGCACATTGGTTAATGCGGCACTCAGTATTTGCCAGATATTGTTTTCGGGGTCATGTCGGAATACAGGCGAGATATAACGATATTCACGTTCCGCGACCGCGTCATGGCCTTTCTTTGTCCATTCAACATGCCCCCATATGCCATCATCCCGTGCCTCCAGCGCTGTAATCCAGCCAGCGGCTGGTGATGGATTGCCCTTCGGGGTGGCCAGGTGTGCAGCATGGTTATAGTCGACCGGTAGCGGCTTTCCGCCTTTGGGCAGCGAACTTGCAATAAGTGCCTGTGTGTCCTTCAGGGTAAAAGGGCCACGTCCGTCTACGCCTGAGAATTTTCCTGCGGGAAGAAGATGTATCCAGTCAGGCACGTTGGCGCCATGGCCGGAATTGAGCGCCATCAAGTGATAGCCAAGCGTTTTCATGAAACTTTCCCTTCAGACGCGCGATGCGTTTCTTTTTTATCCTCGACATGGCAAGGCGCACGCCTCGTTCAGACATGCAGACGCGTGAACAGATTTCGTTGATGCTGAGTCCATTTTTTAGGTAGAATTCAATTCTGAATTCGCGTTCCACCGGGAAATGGCAATACAGTCCGCCCCATTTATCAATCAGGTGTCTTGCGAAATTCGGACTTACAACATCAAGGATATGAGAATCTTTTGAAGTTTCGCGTCTTATACTGGAATGTGACTTAGGAATTTGAATACCTTGGCCACCAAACTGTTCCAGAACTCGCATAACGTCTTTGTCAGGCATGATACCGCGCATGAATTGCAGCGTAGGCCCAAATGCGCTCAAGTAATCTTCCTGATCCCGTGACACTCTGTGTTCTCCATCCTATGGTTAGGTTGTCCTTCATAGGAAAGCAGACGGATGATGCACGAATACAGCATGCACTGTTTCATGCAGAAATGCAGTGCAAGGTGTTCAGATTCCGGAATAGAAAATAGCTCTTATGTATGTTTCTTGCTCTATCCAATACGATACTTGATATACTCCAACAGACAAGCATCTCCTCCCATGTATTTTAAGAGACGCATAAGAGGCTTTAAGAGGGGGCTACAGCGGTTTTAACGACGCTCCCCATGTCGGATACCCCAAGATGCCAGAACGGCCTGTAGGCACAAAAAAACCGGCCATTGGAATAATGGCCGGTTGCAGTGGTCAGGGATAGAAATCGGACTGGATGAATGTCAGGTCGGACGTGTCTGTTTCAGACCGTCGCGCACTTCCTTTACATGTCGTGCCAATGTGGAGCGTGCAGGCATCTTCACGTCAGGGAAGATTGAAGCCAGTTGTATGCCGATTTCTTTGACCGTCATGTCCTTGTGCACCATACGAATGATCGCGGCGCAGACCGGCTTGGAAAAAAAGGTAGCGCGCTGCGCCTTTCCCCCATTGCCCACGAAATAGCGACTGATCGCGGATTTACCCGGCACCTTGCTGGCAGGGAGAACCTTTGCCAGCCCTTTTCTCAATTCCATTATAGACAGGCCCGGATCAGCTTCCTGCAGGAAGGTCTGCGCTGCCGGGTATTGTGACCAGTTATTGCGGCGGCCAGAACGACCAACGGAGATCAGGTAGCGCTGCAATGCGCCTCGCCCTGGCAGTTTCCTGTCCGGGTAATGCTGCATCAGGGCAGAAAGTATCCCATCAATAGATACCTGCTGCTTGCTCATCCTGTTCACGAAATTACGGGTTTCATCATTCCGAAAGAAGGCGTGCCACCGGGTGAAACGCTGCTGGTCGGAATGCGTGTCTTTGACATACCGCCCAAGTGAGGAACGGGATGCAATCTCCTGATACGGGAATTCAGCAATCAGTCGTTCCCGCAGTCTCCGAGGGGAAGATGATGGACATGATCGGAGATGAAGTTACATATTTTCTCATCGTAATACATGTCATGCAGTTTTCTGGTCATGATATATTCGCCTAATTATCCCAGTTTTATTCCATGTATGAAAAAGAAAAAGGTATAATACGGTAAATGGAACGCCTTTTCATTATATTTCATACCTATTTTTGATGGTTATTTATGTAATAACATATGCTTTATGGGTTCCTAATCGCATTATATTATTACCCAGCAAGAACCCCAATTTCACGCAACTGCGCCACGACTTCCTGAATATCGGGACGCCGCCCGGTTGCCCTGTCTGGCGGCAGCATCCTAACTGCGCGTCCGATTGGCATTGGTTCCTGCCGCAGTATTCGCATGAGCGGCAGCAGCCATTGTGGCGTAGGTGCAGATTTTCGCGTGGCACGCGCGGGCTGCTCTAACTTGGGGATGGATGGCACCATTCCCGCCATTTCGTGCACCTGTTCAGCAGTCGCCAGCACGCGCGCCAGCATGCCGTCAAAGGCCCGCTGCGGTAGGGATGTGAAATGATACTCCACCCGCTCACCACGCGTGCCAGGCACAATCCGATATTCCCAGTCATGCGCTTTGGCATGGCGCGTCAGGCCGGATGCGGTAACTGGCAGACCCGGTAAGGCATAACGGGCCAGTTCAGCCGCAGGGAACCATTCCCGAAGCGTATCCCTACCGCCCATAACCTGCGCCAGCGCAGCCTCAAGGTAGCGGATGCGCCGCTGCATGCAGGCCAGTTGAGCAGCAGACACACCCGCTGCCAGATCAAGCGTTTCCTGATCCATGATGTTCATGTTCCAACCATTTCAAAGAAAAAGGCGACCCATTTATCGGGTCGCCCTGTCATATATTCTGTGCATTACGCAACGGATGCGCGACGACTACGCGGTTCTGTCAGACGAGGTGCGGTCGGATCATCGGCACGCGCGGCTTCAACGTCTTCCTGTATCAGGTTGCGGATTTCCATCATGGCATCACTGACTGCTGAAAGCGTCATACATATCCCGGTGATGGAATTATCGCTAAGGCTCAGTTCATCGGCCTAGCCGCGCCCAGCAGATCGCGCAACATGGCAATAGAGTCCACGCAGAAATCAAGGCTTTGATGAGGATAGCTACGGCTGACTTCAATCTTTAACATGGTGTGACGTCCCTTAATGCTTTCTAAGGCATTGACGACGCTCACCACGAGCGCCGCCGGGAGTTAGAAACCGCTAAAGGTAACGGCACGATGGCCTTTAGGCTTTCGCCCTGGACATACGCCAACGCCTCCCGGCGAGGTATCTCGCGCTGCATGCATCCTATATCGTTGGACACAAAAATAGCGTCGTGACGATTGAGATCGTCGGGCGACGCTTGCCGCCTTTAAGGGTTTCTAAGCCCTGATCGGCACCCTATACGGGCCAAATTCGGTTCGTCAAGGGAAAAGCGGGAATGAAATCAAAACGACAAGCTTGTCGTTTTGATTTCGGACATGGGGTTCAGGATCAAGTGGACAAGCTTGTCCACTTGATCGCTCAGGAAATAATCAAGTGGCAGAGGCCTGCCACTTGATGCATTAGCAGTTTCTAAGAACATGTATATTTTCTGTGAACATATCAAATGCTCAAGCCTGAGCATTTGATCGTATCCACATTCGACGATCAAGTTCTCAACCTTGGGAACTTGATCGTTAATCATGCCGATGAATCAAGTCCTCAACCTTGAGGACTTGATGATCCATCAAGTGTGCAAGACTGCACACTTGATTATCAACAATGCCAGAAAATCAAAACGCAGAGGTCTGCGTCTTGATTCCCTTACACTCAGTCCGTCAATATGTTCCTGTTTTGTTTCTATATATGAATTGCCAAGCAACAGCAACCTATCGCCGCGCAAAGTTCCTTGAAACCTCTTTCCAGTTCCATCCGACTTATACGTTGTGGAAAACAGTCCTACCGCACTGTTTATATTATATATTCTTCATGAAATCCCGTATCCTGCACCACACCCAAGTTTTTGACCTTCGCCTGGGCCGAAAAAACCTCCCGATCTGCGATGACCGATCATGTAGGTCGCGTCAATCTTTAGGAATACTGCCGTTTAAGAGGCGATTAAGAGCGGCATCCAAAAAATCAGAAGTGTTGCCCGCCACTTCCAAATCTGATGGCGCAAATGCCAAGAATGGCAGTTCAGTTCCAAACCTTCGGGACACGAGCGGAGAAACTGGGAAGTGGTGTGGATAACTATCTTCCATAAAAACAAGAACGCAGTAGACCGCCACTTTGTGGCAGTCGGATATCCCACCATATCTCGGGGTATCCCCTGTAATCCCGGATAACTTCCACTTCCATTTCTAATGGGTCCTAACACCCGCGATGGTGTCCTGCGCATGCAGGAAGCCCGTGATCTCCCGCGCCGCCGCGCTCAGGCCAAGGCGGCGGACCATTACCCCCTCGGGAAAAGCCGACAGCAGGCGCGACGGGGTGCGCCGGTCCAGCAGGACGAACACACCCCTGTCCTGCCGGCTGCGGATCAGGCGACCGAACGCCTGGCGCAGGCGCAGGCGGGCGATCATGTCGTCATAACGCCCTGGCGCACCACCGGACAGGTGAATGCGCCGTTCCCGGTGCAGGATGTCGGGGCGCGGCCATGGCACGCGCTCGAAAGCGACAAGCCGCAGCGCATTACCGGGCACATCCACCCCATCACGCATCGCGTCGGTTCCCAGCAGGCAGGCATTGCGCTCGCTGCGCAGGATGTCCACCAGCGTCGCGTTATCCATCGGGTCCACATGCTGGGCGAAAAGCGGCAGGTCGGCGGCTTCCAGCGGGGTGACGATGCGCCTGTACACCTCCCTCAGCCGTGATATGGCGGTGAACAGCCCCAGCGCCCCGCCGCCCGACGCATGAACAGCGTGCGGTAGGCCCCGGCCAGCGCCGCCGGGTCATCATGCGCCACGTCGTTGATGATGTAGGCCCGGCTCTGCTCGGCATAATCGAACGGGCTGGGAAAGGACGCGCGGATGGCGGGCGAGGCAGGTGGATCGCGCCTGACCGGGCCTCCGCCGCGTCCCATGCGCGCTCGGCGTTGTCGTGGGTATCATCCTCGCCCGTTTCATCACGCAGGGTGGCCGATGTAATCAGCACGCCATGCGCGGGGGCGGCCAGTACGCTGGCGAACGGAATGGTGGGGTCCAGCCAGTGGCGGTACAGCCCCACATCACGCTCCCCGGGGTTCTGGCCCTCGCGCCGGTCCAGGCGGATATAGTCGATATATTGCGGGGTCGCCCCGTCGGGCGGCGTATCATCCGCGCGCATGCTGCCCAGCATGGGGCACCAGCCATCCACCCGCGCCAGCGCGCGGCGGCGGATGGAACGGATGGCGGCGGCGATCCGCTCGCGCATGGGGGTGTCCAGCCATTCGGCCTCGGTGTCCAGCGCCTCCTCCAGTCGCGCCACCAGTGTGCGCAGCGGTTCGGCCAGGCGGCGCAACGCCCGTTCCAGCCCCTGCGCCGCCAGATGCAGCGATTCAGGCATGGGGTGCAGGTCGCATTCACTGTCGCTTCGGCGCTGTCCGCCTTCCGGGCTGCCCTGCGTGCGGGCCAGCACCTGCTGGCGCAGTTCATGCAGCAGCAGTTCGGTGGGGTTGGACAGTACCGGCTCATCCGTCGCGCCGGGCGTGTCGGGCTGCGGGCCATGGGCGGGGTCATGCGCGGCAAGGCGGGC
>NZ_BAIO01000038.1 GCF_000613305.1 Komagataeibacter kakiaceti JCM 25156 | reverse complement strand
CCCATTTCCAGCGTGTCGAATTCGACACGGCTGTTCGCGCCCACCAGTTCGCCCAGCAGCTTTCCCTGCGCCTCGGCATCGAGCCGCCCGTCCGTCAGGGATCCGATACTGGTGGAAACCGTGCCCCACACGGCATTGAGCCGCGCCAGCAGGCGGGCGCGCGCCTGTTCATGCAGGGCGGGAATGAACAGCGCCGCCAGCGTGGCCTCGCACACGATGCCCAGCACGATGTACGACCCGCGCGAGACGGCGATGTTGAACACATCATCCGGGGCAATGATCGCCCCCGTGGCCACGATGGCGGAGGTAAAGCTTGTGACCAGCAGGCCGTAGGACCGGTAGCCGTCGAAAAAAGTGGCGCATCCGCAGCACAGCCCGATCCACAGGGCCAGCCCCAGGAAAAACAGTCCCGGCGCCTGCGGGAAGGCGGCGATCAGCGTCACTGCCGCCGCGCAGCCGATGATGGTGCCCGCGATGCGCCACCGCGCCTTGGACAGGGATTCCCCGCGTGAGGACTGGGCCACGACCCAGACCGTAAGCGGCGCCCATTGCGGGCTGTCCAGTTCCATCCACATCGCGATCAGCAGGGATAGCGCCGCCGCGAAAGCGGTGCGGACGGCAAAGCCGATATCGGCGCGGGAGGGGGCCAGCACCCAGCGCAGTTTTCCGCGCCACCGGGCCGCGAATTCAGCGCAGGGACCGGCCAGCACGTCCAGCGACGCCCGTGCCGGTCCGGCTGCTGCATTCATCTCGGCATTCATGGCGGGCGCCTCCGGTCGCAAAAAGCATACGCTGCGAGAACGGATGGGATGCGTCCAAGTCTTTATGATGATCTTGTCATAAGCAGAGGTTATGATCGGCGCGGTAACCTGCTCCGCCGCATGGCTGGCGCTCCGTGTGGGCACTGGTCCTTGATCTTTTGAACCCATAAGGGCGGAGGGAAGTAGTGATGATGGGCAGAAACAGATGAAGACGGCCTTCCTTTCTTCCGGCATGGCGCTGGCGTTCGCGGCGTTTTCCTCATTTTCGATCAGCGATGCGTATTCCAAACTGCTGGCGGGGCAGCTTGACCCGTTCGAGGTCGCCTTCTCCGGTGGCGTGTTCGGCTTCCTGATCATTCCCTTCATCCGCCGCCCCGAAGAAACCTATGAGGATATTTTCTCGCCCTCGCATCCCGTCATGTGGCTGGTGCGCGCGGTGTCCATCTTCGCCGCCACTGCCGCCAGTGTCGAAGCCTTCATGCTGCTGCCCATGCCTGAAGCGCTTTCGCTCATGTTCCTCATGCCGCTGTTCGTGACCATTCTTTCGGTCCTCCTGCTGCATGAGAAGGTGTCGGGCTGGGCGTGGCTTGCGGTCATCCTTGGTTTCGTGGGGGTGCTGATTGTCCTGCGCCCCGGTGTGCGCGCGCTCCATTTCGGGCATCTGTGCGCCCTGATCGCGGCGGTCGCGAATGCCGTGGGCGTGATTGCCTACCGACTGGCGGGATCGAACACGCCACGACTTTCCCTGTTCGGGTCCAGCCTGTTCGGGCCGCTGGTGGGGGATGGCGCGCTCATGCTCGCCCATGCCCACTGGCCACACGGGGTGAAAACGTGGCTGTTCCTGTTTGGCTACGGGTTTCTGGCGGCGCTGGGCCAGCTTTTCATGATGATGGCGACCGCGCGCGCGCCCGCCAACCGTGTGGCGCTGCCCCAGTACAGCCAGATGCTCTGGGCCGTGGCGTTCAGCTATTTCCTGTTCCACCAGCCGCTGGATGGCTGGACGTTCGCGGGGATTACCGTCGTGACCTTTTCGGGCATGCTGAACTGGGTGCGCCAGCGCATCCGCTACGAACATCTGGCCATGAAGGAACGATGGGCCGCGAGACGGCGCGGCGGAAAGCCGCGCGTAACCAAGGCGGACTGACCGGGCGTTTTTTCAGGGCCTGTCGGGAATCATGCGTTTTTTGAATCGTCTGGATGTGTTTCAAAGCCCATATGGCTCGTGCGGACAGGCAGTTCGTGGCGGGACCTGCCAACGCATTTCGGGCACCGGAGCCCGGTCTGTTCCCGTTACAGCGACTTTTCGAGGGCGCCTGCGTGGTCATTCCCCGGCGCAGGAACCGCATCGACCGGCGTCCGTTCGATTTCAGGTCGTGTCCTCTCATCGCGATCTGCTTCTGCAAAGCGAGAGGGCAGACAGAACATGTGCAGCCATGATCTCTATCCTGTCGCCGCAGTCATCAATTCACGATAATTCCCAACAGGCTCCAAAAAAGAACAGAACACCACCCACCCGAAACCAAGACACCATTGCCAAACTTACATTTGCCCCTATCTCGAAATTTCCGGCATGTAGGGTCACTGTGGACCAAAGGGATGCATGGCAGGCAGGCGGTTCCTCCCCATCTCACCGCCGCCCCGAACTATGGCATGATATGCCGCCAGCCGAGGAGGGAACAGGCTCATGGAACCGTGGACTTCATTCACATTGTTTGGGAAATCCGGTACAATCTACCAGTTCCGGCGCGTTCCCTCGCCGTTACCACCGCAGGGCTGCATATTTCTGCTGACAACCGTCATGGGTTCAACCGCCAATGGCGGATCATGGCAGTTTCTGGAGCCTGAAATCGGCACCGTCACGTCCCTTGCGCGTGAATGGGATAGCGTGATCACACCTGCGCGAGAAAAGAAAACCGAAAGTGATGATGTGCTTGTCTGCTTTCCCGAAGGCGGTGACGTGAATGAAGCATTCACCGACCTGACGGAAGGTGGCGCCAGGAAACTGCCGCGCTGACTCTCCCGGCCCACCGGCGCAGACGTGACTGGACGTGCGGGACGGGCACGGTCAACACTGCCGCGCCGCCGGTTGGAGATTTTAGCCATGCCATATTACCGCCATACCCTTTTCGCCGTCATGGCCAGCCTCATGGCTGCGTATGGCGCGGCCCACGCCGCGACCACGGACAGGCCCGTCCTGCTGCGCCATGCCACTGTCATTGATGGCACCGGCGGCGCGCCCGGCGATGACACCGACATCCTGATCCGTGACGGACATATTGCCGCGACCGGCCATAACCTGCGCGCGCCCGCCCATGCCCGTAAGGTGGATCTGTCCGGCCAGACGGTCCTGCCGGGGCTGATTTCCGATCACAGCCATGTGGGGCAGGTCAGCGGCATCCAGAACGGGGAAGTCAATTACACCCGGGCCAATATCCTGTCCGCGCTGGCGCAGTATGAGCATTACGGCGTCCTGACCGTAACGGCGCTGGGATTGAACCGTTCGCCCCTGTTTGACGATATGCGCCGCGAACAGCATGCCGCGCTCAACCCCGGCGCGGATCTGTTTGGCGTGGATCAGGGTATTGGCGCGCCGGATGGCGTACCGCCGGAAAACATGTTCCACCTCGGCGCGGATCAGGTCTTCCGGCCCACCACACCGGAGGAAGCCCGCGCGGCGGTCAATAAAATGGCCGATGAGGGCACGGATCTGATCAAGCTGTGGGTGGATGACTTCCGCAACGGCGTGCCGCATGCGCATGGCCTGCCCAAGATGCAGCCCGCCATATACCGCGCGGCCATCACGCAGGCCCATCTGCGCGGCAAGCGGGTGGCGGCGCATATCCATGACCTGTCGGACGCCGCGCGCTTGTTGCCGCGGGGGTGGACATTCTGGCCCATGGCGTGCGGGATAAACCCGTTGACGCCGCCCTGATCAGTACCATGAAGCAGCAGGGCACCGGCTATATCGCCACGCTGGACCTGGACGAGGCCAACTACATCTTTGCCGAACACCCGGAATGGCTGGAGGATCCGTTCCTCGCCTACGGTCTCTCCCCCGCCCTGCGCCAGCAGTTTGCCGACCCCGCGTGGCGGCAGAAGGTGCTGGCCGCGCCCCTGACCGCCGCATCACGCAAGGCGCTGGCGATGAACATGAGCAATCTCATGCTTCTGTACCGCGCAGGCATTCCCATTGGCTTCGGCACGGATTCAGGCGCAACACCCACCCGCATTCCCGGCTTCGCGGAACACAGGGAACTGCGGCTGTCGGTCATGGCGGGGCTTACACCCCTGCAGGCCATTACGCTGGCGACGGGCAATGCCGCCCATCTCATGCAACTGGCGGACCGGGGCACGATCGCGCCGGGGCAATTGGCTGACCTGCTGGTGGTAAAAGGCAACCCGGCGCAGGATATTACTGCGCTCGACCATATCAGTCAGGTCTGGCACCGGGGGCGACTGGTCCCCGGCCCGCTGGCAGGCCAGACCCCGCAACCCGCGCGACAGAACTGAACCATCATGACAGGGAAAATGATCCGCCAGCGTTTCCGCCTCCTGCTTCTCCTGTTCGGTCTTGCCGGGCTGCTTGCGGCCTGCACCGGCCCCACCGGACCGGAGCCGACGGGTATGGATGGCCCGCCGATCGCCAATAATGACTGGAATGAACATGGCTATGGGATGGGGTTTTATTCCGGGCCATATGATGATGGTTTCCAGTCCGAAGGGCTGGACGGCGGTCCGCCCGATTATCTGGGCGATGAATTCTGGGGTGCCCGGTAGAAAACCGTTTCCTGACATGTTCCCGCGCATTCGCGGCACAGGTCGCCGCGTTGTCCATCTCCATCCCGCCCGCGCGGAGTGGGTGTGACACGGTGTCCACGTCTGGCGCGCTTTAAACAGTACCGAAAACATCCTGTATATTGTCGTCCGTTCCTTCCTGATTCGTTCAGGCCCAAGATTGGGGATGGGCACAGCAAATGATCGTTTTCTGTTATGTTGATACAGATAGACTGATATGTGCGGGGATATGGTCTCGTCCGAAGCATAAAGGCCAAAACCCCAGTTTATTAACCACATGTCATTCTGACAGCGGGTGTCAGTCACCATGTGAATAATGGCACCGGATGTATGACTCACGAGTACGTTACTCCGCTCGGCTTGCGAGCGCCGCGCCGCCTATATATCCGAAAATGCTGAGGGCCCCCGGCCTCTCACCGGGTCGTGTCCAGGTTCTGTCCAGTTTGCGCGGAGATCATACCCACATGTTCTACAGGTTTACGTGTTGTGATTCCGGCATGACCGGAACGATCATCCTGTGAAAATGGATAGCGCCAGACAACATCCGCCCTGTTTTACTGTAATGCCTCAATGCCGCGCAGATAATACCGAACAATACCAGTATCTGCCCACACGTACATTGATCCGGCCTGCATTCTCCCGAAGGAACATCATCCGTGTCATCAGATAGCCTCTCGGCCCCCCCTCCGTTCAAGTCCCGTTACGCCAACTACATTGGCGGGGAATGGGTCGCCCCCGTTGAAGGTCATTACCTGACCAATACATCCCCCGTTGATGGCCGCGTGCTGTGTGAAGTGCCCGCTTCCACCGCCGCCGATGTGGAACTGGCACTTGATGCCGCGCACAAGGCCAAGACCAAATGGGGTCACATGGCCCCCGCCGAACGCGCGCTGATCCTGCTGCGGGCCGCCGAGCGCATGGAGCAGAACCTGGACCTGCTCGCCCGTGCCGAGACATGGGACAACGGCAAGCCCATCCGCGAGACGCTGAACGCGGACATCCCGCTGGCCATTGATCATTTCCGTTACTTCGCCGGTTGCATCCGCGCGCAGGAAGGTGCGCTGAGCGAGATCGACGCCACGACCATCGCCTATCACTTCCATGAGCCGCTGGGCGTCGTGGCGCAGATCATTCCGTGGAACTTCCCGCTGCTGATGGGCGCATGGAAGCTGGCTCCCGCGCTGGCCGCCGGTAACTGCGTGGTCATGAAGCCCGCCGAAAGCACCCCCGCCAGCATGCTCGTGCTGATGGAACTGATCGGTGACCTGTTCCCGCCCGGCGCGCTGAACATCGTCAACGGCCTTGGCAAGGACGTGGGCGCCGCCCTGTCCAACAGCGACCGCATCGCCAAGATCGCCTTTACCGGTTCCACCCCCACCGGCAAGATGATCGCGCACGCGGCGGCCGAACACCTGATTCCGGCGACGCTGGAACTGGGCGGCAAGTCCCCCAACATCTTCTTTGCCGATGTGATGGATCAGGACGATGCCTATCTGGACAAGGCGCTGGAAGGTTTCGCCATGTTCGCCCTGAACCAGGGCCAGATCTGTTCATGCCCCAGCCGCGCGCTGATCCATGAATCGATCTATGAGAAGTTCATGGAACGCGCCCTGCCGCGCGTGAAGGCCATCCGCCAGGGCAACCCGCTTGACCCGAACACCATGATGGGCGCGCAGAACTCTGCCGGTCATCAGGCGAAGATCATGTCCTACATGGACATCGGCCGCAACGAAGGCGCCGAACTGCTGATCGGCGGCGGTCGCCCCGATCTGGGCAGCGAGCTGAACAACGGGTGCTATGTGGAGCCCACCGTGTTCAAGGGCAACAACAAGATGCGCATCTTCCAGGAGGAAATCTTCGGCCCCGTTCTGGCCGTGACCACCTTCAAGACGGAAGAAGAAGCGCTGGCCATCGCCAACGACACCCCCTTCGGCCTCGGCTCGGGTGTGTGGAGCCGCAACGCCAACACCTGCTACCGTGTCGGCCGCGGGCTGGAAGCCGGTCGCGTCTGGGTCAACTGCTACCACGTCTATCCCGCGCATGCGGCGTTTGGCGGATACAAGAAATCCGGCATCGGCCGTGAAACGCACAAGATGGTGCTGGAACACTACCAGCAGACCAAGAACCTGCTGGTCAGCTACAGCGAGAACAGCCGCGGTTTCTTCTGATCCGCAGGCTCCGACAGAACGGCCCTGCCCGCATGGGTGGGGCCACAAGCGGGGCTCCCGCGCGTTCACCGAACGGGCGCGACCCGGCTCAGGCCGGAATATCAGGGCCGGTAACGTCCGGCTGCTTCCACATGGATGATTGCAGGGCATAGGTTTTCTGCAACAGCGGCACAAGGGCGGGCCGCCCCTTCAGCCGGATCCATTCATCCAGCGCCGTGCGGAAAATGGCGATGCCACAGCGCGCCATGAGCCGGGCCGCGTTCCGGCGGCTCCTGCGCTCGGTTATGCGCTTGAGCAATCCTTCCGCCAGGCAGTCTTCCCATTTCCTGTATTTCTGCATACTGACCGTCTGGAGCGAGGGCGTCTTCTCGATCAGATAGACAAAGGCATACGTATCCTGCCGGTTGGCGGCGATACGGGGCACGAGGGAGATGAAGGCGTGCATCATCGCATCAGCGGGGTGCGTGTCCCTGGGGCAGGATTCCAGCGCTTCGGTCAGGGCCTGGGTCATGCCCTTTGTCCAGGCGAGAACGATGTCGCCCTTCGTCTCGAACATGCGGAACAGGGTGCGGCGTGAGACCTCGGCCGCCTCGGCCACTTCGTCCACGGTTGTCTGGTCATACCCCTGCGCGGAAAAGAGCCGCATGGCCTGCGCAATGATCATGCTGCGCACGCGGGCCTGCTTGCGTTCCCGCAGCCCCGGTCTGGGGGCCTCGGTGGTGGCGATGGGCTTCATTCACTCTCCCTTGTCCCGATCCATCATGCCGCAGGCTATCCGGATCATTCAAGACACGAGAAAACCATGCTCACGCCGGATGACGGCTTCCAGCCGCACTGACCGACCGTATCATGCCAGTATATGGCACAAAAGGCGGGAACCAGATACGGCCCGGCCCGATCGCGCCACAACCGGTCATCGGCCTGTGTTTTCCGCCATTATCTGCCTGAAATCGGAAATCAATTGTTCGGGATTCCCGACATGTGTGGTCGTCACCTGCCTGATTATCTCCTTGGCCCGACCCTGTACGTTTTTCCCATCAACAGGACATGGAGAGACGAAAATGGCCGATAACACACCCATCGCGATCGTAACCGGGGCGAACCGTGGGCTGGGGCTGAGCATGGTCCGGCACCTGGCGCGTCAGGGCGTGGATATTATCCTGACCTACCGAAGCGACAGCGAGGGCGCACGCGCGTGGAGCGGGAACTGACGCAGATGGGCCGCCGGGCGCGGGCCCTTCCGCTTGATGTCTCCAGGATCGCGACGTTTGACGGCTTTGCCACGAGCGTCGCGGGCGTGCTGGCGGAGTGGAAAGCCGAACGGTTCAATTTTCTGGTCAACAACGCAGGGATCGGCATTCATGCGCCCCTGATGGAAACGACGGAGGAACAGTTCGACATGCTGGTCAACATCCACCTGAAGGGCACCTTTTTCCTGACCCAGAAGCTCGTGCCCCACATGGCCGATGGGGGGCGCATCCTGAACATCTCGACCGGGCTTACGCGCTTCTGCCTGCCGGGATACGCGGCCTATGCGGCGATGAAAGGCGCGGTCGAGGTGCTGACGCGTTACGAGGCCGCGGAACTCGCGGCGCGGCGCATATCGGTCAATACGCTTGCCCCCGGCGCGATCGAGACCGATTTTGGCGGCGGCGCGGTACGCGACAACAAGGACATCAACAGCTATATCGCCTCGGTCACGGCGCTGGGCCGCGCGGGTCGGCCCGATGACATTGGCGGGGCCGTCGCCGCATTGCTGGGGCCGGATACCGGCTGGATCAACGCCCAGCGTATCGAGGCCTCGGGCGGAATGAAACTGTAGGAAGCCGCCTGAATGGATGATGTATAAAAGACAGTAAAAGTTTCCGGGCGTCGCCTTTTTTCAAAAAGGCGACGTTTCCTGAATCTTCCTTATAATTCGCATTCCTGAACAGGTTTTTCAGACAGTTCCTAACATCTTGCGTGGTCACGCAATATGCTGAGTATGGAATACAGGAACAGCAAAAATCCCGGCTCACAAATGGACACTCATTCCTGTCAGGCTGAAGGGAAATATTCCCTGCTGTCAGTGGGTGCGCGCGCGGAATAAGTTGGCAGGATCGGGAAACTCTGTTTCCCCTTTTCCCAACCACAGCAGCATTGATGCGTTACGATCATCAGCTATGGCCGGAAGGTGATTTCTGAATTTTCCAACGGATAGAAGAATAAGCGATCCTGTAAGAAGATCCGCTCCAAACCCGACTGAATATATTTTCAGGATTTAACAGCTTTTTATGCCTGAAAGAGATGCTTTCATTATCTCTCAGATCAGGGGAATAATCTTAAATCCCCTGTAAGCCCATGGAAAGGCTTGGCGTCCCGTACGGGATTCGAACCCGTGTTGCCGCCGTGAAAGGGCGGTGTCCTAGGCCTCTAGACGAACGGGACTAAAGGCGTGAGCGGTAAGTATCCCGACAGCCGGGATGGGTCAACCCCTCAATGAAAAAATATTGGATTATTGGGCACTCGCCACATCGCGAATGAAAAAAGTGGCGGATGTCCGCCCGTTCCAGCTTTCCGCGCGCAGCCAGCCCGCCAGATGCAGCGGTGGGGCGTCACGGTCTTCCAGCACGGGGGCAAGCGGGCTTTCATTGGCGCGGAACACCAGCGCCTTGATCCGGGGGCCACGTCCCTCGCCCTGTACCGTCAGGCGCAGGGTGTTGCCCTCGCGGCCTATGCGCTCGGCATAGGCCACGCGCACGCGGGGCAGGGCGATCAGCGGTTCGTCATTCCCCGCGCCGAACGGGGCCAGACGGTCCATGTCGGTCGCAAGCTCCACATTGGCGGCGGCCACGTTCACAACCGCGTCAATGGTCAGGTCCACGGCGTCGGGCAGGTCGGCGGCACCTGCCAGATGGCGGTCAAGAAACGCATGCAGGGCGGGAACGCCCCCGGCCGGTAGCCTGAAACCCGCCGCCATGGCATGGCCCCCGCCAGAGGTCAGCAGGCCCGCCTGCCGTGCCGCGATGATCGCGCCCCCCAGATCCTGCCCCGGCACGGAGCGGGCGGAGCCTTTTACGCTGCCATCCTCCAGTTCCGCGCCAACCAGAACGGGACGATTGAATTTTTCCTTGATGCGCCCGGCCACGATGCCCACCACGCCGGGGTGCCAGTCGCGCCCGCTCAGCACCAGTACGGCATGACCCTGCGCGCGTTGCTGTGCCGCCAGTTCCATGGCGCGGTCCAGAATTCCGGCCTCGACACCCTGGCGGTTGTGGTTGACCGTGTTCAGGCGCTCGGCCAGCGTCCGGGCCTCGGCCGCGTCATCACAGAGCAATAGACGCAGCCCCAGTCCCGAATCCGCGATACGCCCCCCGGCATTGATGCGTGGCCCCACCGCGAAGCCGCAGGTGAAGGCGGAAAGGGGATCCCGCGCCCCGGCCACCGTCCAGCAGGGCGGAAAGCCCAGTGCGCTGCCTGCGCGCCATGATCTTCAGCCCCTGCGCGACAAAGGCGCGATTGAGCCCGCCCAGCGGCATCACGTCGCATACGGTCGCCAGCGCGACCAGATCGAGGCTGTCCATAAGCTGCGGTTCGGGGTGGGTGTCGAACCAGCCCTCCCGGCGCAGGATGCGGGTCGTGGCCACGACTGTCAGAAACGTAACCGCCGCCGCGCAGATATGGCGCAGGCCGGATGAACAGTCCGGCCTGTTGGGGTTGACCGTGGCCAGTACCTTCGGCAACGCGCCCTGAACCTGATGGTGGTCGAGAATGATGACATCGCCCCGGCGGCTGACAGCCTCCAGCACCTCCACCGCCGCCGTGCCGCAGTCCAGGCAGACGATCAGGCTGGCCCCCTGATCCATCATGGCTTCGATGGCGGGCGTGTTGGGGCCGTAGCCTCCGTCATGCGATCGGGGATGTGGGTCAGGACCGTGCAGCCCATACGGCGCAGAAAATCGGTCATGAGGCGGTGGAACACGCGCCGTCCACATCATAATCCCCGAACAGCCCCACCGTTTCGCCATTGCGGATGGCGGTGGCCAGACGGGCCGCCGCCGTATCCATGTCCGCGCAGGTGGACGGATCGGGCATGAGCGCCCGCAGGGTGGGGGTCAGGTAGGTGGCGACATCTTCCGGGGCGACGTGACGCAGGGCCAGCATGCGGCCCACGATTTCGGGCAGGCCGGTCTGCTGGGCAATGGCCATGCCCATCCGGTCGGTATGGCTGGCCTGCCCGCCCTCGCGCCAGTTCCACCTGCGGCCCGTCACGCTGCGGGTCACCCCCAGTACGGCGGGTTCCGCCGCCTGTGGGGAGGAAGCGGCCGGATGGGGGGAAAGCAGGTCAGCGGCGGGCATGGGGCGGAAATCTCTGCAATGGCGAGCGTCAGCCCGCGTCGATACGGATCAGGGCGGGTTCGTCCAGCACGGCGGACAGTTCGGCAATATGATGCAGGGCATGCTGCATCGCCGCTTCCGATGTCCTGTGTGTCAGAAGCACCAGCGGCACGGCGCGCGTGCCATCGGGGCGGACCTCATGCACATCGGCATGCTGGAGCATGCTGCGCAGGGATACGCCGTTGTCACGCAGCACGGCGGTGATGTCCGCGATCACGCCGGGGCGGTCCTCCACGTTCAGGCGCAGGTAATATTCGCCCATGAACGACCTGTTGGGCAGGGCCACGACCTGTGTCAGCCCGTCCGCGTCGCAGCCCCATACGGGAATGGCCGTGCCGCGGGCAATGTCGATCAGGTCGGCG
>NZ_BAIO01000039.1 GCF_000613305.1 Komagataeibacter kakiaceti JCM 25156 | reverse complement strand
CAGTGGCCAGCCGGAACACGATGGCGGCGCGCACGCGGCGGCTGATCCTGCGGCTGCGGAACTGGTCCGTCGCGGCCAGCATGTCCCGGTCCATGAGGTCGAAACAGGCTTCCGCCACCTGGGCCATCCCGCCGGGGAAGAGGAGGTCGGCATCCGCGCTCATGCACTGTTTCAGCAGCGCGGGGGTCCAGGGCTGTTGCCCCGCGCGCGGGTCGGCCAGGAAGCGGCGCAGTAGCGTATCACTTTGTGGTGAATGTGCAAGGGCGGGGGGCTGGAGCGCGGACGTCGCGGCCGCGACCAGAACTGAAAGATTCATGCGGGTTCTCCGTAACGCGCCATTTCCGTGTCAAATCCCATGCGGGCCAGATCCGTCATCCGCATGGGGTACAGGATCCCGTTCAGGTGGTCATGTTCATGCTGGAATACATTGGCCAGAAAGCCCGATGCAATGCCATGGATTTCCTGTCCGTGCTCATTGACCCCCCTGTAGGCCACGCGTTCGTACCGGGGCACCCAGCCGCGCAGGCCGGGAATGGACAGGCAGCCTTCCATCCGGTCCGTCATGGCATCATCCACCGGTTCCACGACCGGGTTGATCAGGGCGGAAGGCGGGCAGGCGGGAGACTCCGCATCCGTGCGTCGGGCGGCGGGAATATGGTACACGAACAGCCGCAGGCTCTGGTGGACCTGCGGCGCGGCCAGCCCCACGCCACCGGCGTCCAGCATGGTTTCGATCATGTCTTCCACCAGGGTGCGGATGAAGGGGGCCTGCGGATCCGCCACCGGGCTGGCGGGCTGGAGCAGGACCGGATGGCCCATCCGGGCGATCTTGAGCAGCGTCATGCGGGCAGAGCCTTTGTTCTGTCATGGGGCAGGAACCGCGCCTGCCGGGGGTGGGCGAAAGGGGGCATGAAATTCGTTTGGCCGATATGCGGGAATGATTTGTGTTGCCGGGCGGGAGTGTGATATAGCTGCGGCCCGTTTGGGAATCGCACGAAGGGAATAGCCTCGGGCGGATGTTCCCCAAGTTTCAGTTTCATGCGCCGCCCATACCGGATGGCCGACCAGGAGTTGATGACCCAGTGCAGGTTCTCGTTCGTGACAACAATGTTGATCAGGCCCTCAAGGCCTCAAGAAAAAAATGCAGCGTGAAGGCATCTTCCGCGAAATGAAGCTGCGCCGTCATTACGAAAAGCCGTCCGAGCGCAAGGCGCGCGAGGCCGCTGAAGCCGTGCGCCGCGCCCGCAAGATGGAGCGCAAGCGCCTGGAGCGTGAAGGCTTCTAAGCCACACGTCATCGGAATATGGGTCTGACCCGCGAAAAGCCGGCTTCTGCAAGGGAGCCGGTTTTTTTGCGTCCGAAAGGGAAAGCATGAACGCCCCCCATGGTGCCGAAAACATGCGCCCCGCCCCGCAGGGGTGGCGCAGGATACGTGAGCGTCTGGTCCGGCGCATCCTGCCGCGTTCCCTGCTGGGGCGGATGCTGCTGATCGGGTTCATCCCCCTGCTGGTGACGCAGGCGATCTCGCTGGAGCTGTTTTACGGCAACTACCTCCAGATCGTCTCCCGCCGCCTGTCGGGCAACATGGTCACCACCATTTCCATGACGCTGGACATGCTCGAACGCTACCCTTCGCCGGCGGACCGGCAGTGGATACTGGATGACATGGGCAGGCGCGCGGATCTGGTCATGACGTGGCGCGAGGGGGCCAGCCTGCAGAAAAGCGGCACCAACCACGTGCTTGGCCCCATTGACGATTATCTGGTGCGCGACCTGCGCGACAACGTGCCGTGGCCGACTCTGGTGGACTGGAAGCAGCCGCACCGCCACATGGTGATTCTGGTGCAGGTGCCCGGCGGCATCCTTCAGGTCGTGGCGCTGCGCAAGCGGCTGGACGTGGCGCCGGTCTGGCTGTTCGTGGCGTGGGCCTCGGGCAGCGCGCTGGTGCTGTTTCTGATCGCGGCGCTGATCATGCGCAATCAGGTGCGCGCCATAAGGCGGCTGGCGCGGGGCGGCGGAACTGTTCGGGCTGGGGCGCGACACGGTGCCCATCGTGCCCGAAGGCGCGCAGGAAATCCGCAAGGCCGCCGTGGCCTTCAACCGCATGCGCGACCGGATCAACCGGTTCGTGGAGCAGCGCACCACCGTTCTGGCCGGTGTGTCGCACGACCTGCGCACGCCGCTGACGCGCCTTCGCCTTTCACTGGCCATGTTCCCGCGCGCGGGCATGATCGACGCTGGCGACCTTCAGCCTGACATTTCCGACATGATCGGGGATATCGCGGAAATGGAACGCATGATCGAGCCTACCTGTCCTTCGCCCGGGGCGAGGGGGCCGAGGTGCCCGTGGTGATCCGGGTGGAGGAGATGTTCGAGGAAATCGCCGCCACCCAGCGCCGCATGGGCGCGGATATCGCCATCGGCATGGTCATGCCGCCCGACCTGACCATTACCGGGCGCAGCAACGCGCTGCGCCGCGTCCTGAACAACGTGGTGGAGAACGCGCGCAACCATGCCGACCGCATGGAGCTTTCAGCCGAGCGCGCGCGCGGGCAGGTCATCCTGTACGTGGATGATAACGGCTGCGGGGTGGAGGAATCCCGGCGTGAAAGCGTGTTCCGTCCGTTCGAGAGCGGGAAGGAAGGGGGCACCGGCCTCGGCCTTGCCATCGCGCGCGACATCATTCACGCCCATGGTGGCCATATCGCGCTGGAAGCGGGACCGCTCGGAGGGGCGAGGGTGCGGATCATCCTGCCCGAATAGCCGCTCAGGCGGCCCGTGGGTCAGGGCAGGGAGTTGCCCTGTCCCCCATGGCCCGGCCCGCCGTTCATGCTGTTCATCGGGCCGGTGCTGCCGCCATAGGTGCTGCTCATCTGGCTAAGCGGGTTGTAGCGGCCCACATTGCCCAGGATCTGCTGCATGACGTTGATCTTGGTGCCCGGCGTGGGTGTGCTGCCCGAGGCCATGCTGACATAGCGGGCGTCGTTCTTGTGCAGGACGCGCATGTTATGCAGGATGCCGTCCTGATCGAATGTCAGCACCACCGCTTCCTGCTTGCGTATGCGCGGGAAGCTGATGGGGGCCAGCACCTGGGTCATGGAGACATAGACCCATGTATTATCGTCAAACGTGGCGTGCGCGGTGGGGGAGCCAGGGCGTCCATCACATCCGTGCGCGTGCTCTGCCCGGTCTTGAGCTTGTTGTAATCATCCGGCTCCACCAGCGAGCCGCGTTGCAGGACCGACGGCTTGAACAGCGAGCAGCCCGAAAGCCCGACCGCCGCCCCGATGACAGCGCACGAAAACAGGCGTAATGAACGGGAGCGGGGCTGCTTGACCTGGGGTGACCTCATGGTCCGGAAAATATCCTGCAATAAGGGCATGGCGCATGGCGCGGTTCGTCTTTCCGGTGCCCGATTGGGTAAATGAAGTCAATCGCAGATCGCCCCGCCGGTGGAAAAACACGCAGGGCAGGGCAATATCGCCATCAGGCCCCGCCGGGCATGGCCCGCGAATACACGCGCAGGAGTATGACGCATGGATGCAGAATTTTCCCGTCCCATGGCCGTGGGGCGCATCCCGGCCAAGGGCATGGAAACCGTGGTCGAGGCATCGGAGGACGAATGCCGCCGGCTGGTGAAGCGGCTCGGGATCGTGGGGCTGCGCAACCTGTCGTGCCGCTACCGGCTCAAGCCGGGGCGCGGGGGGAAGTGCTGGCCGAAGGGTGGCTGACCGCGCATGTGACGCAGGAATGCGTCGTGAGCCTTGAAGCGTTCGAGGACGTGCTGGCGGAATCGTTCACCGTGCGCTGCATCCCCGCCGAACGCTTCCGCGAGGAAGACGAGATCGACCCCTTCGCCGTCGATGAAGTGCCCTATGAGCGCGACAGCATCGATCTGGGCGAACTGGCGACGGAGGAACTCTCCCTCGCCCTCGATCCGTATCCGCACAAGCCGGGCAGCAGGATTCCGCCCGAACTGATGGCGCCGGAGGAAACCGCGCCGGAGGAAACCGGACGCAGGCAGCCTTTTTCCGCCCTGGCCGAGTTGAAAAAAAAGCAGAACTGACGCAAGGAAGAGGCCGAGGAGGGGGAAACTCGCCAGACGTCATGCGCATCATCCCTTGCGCAAGTGCAAATGGTCTGCTAGAGCGCCCCCCTCAATTATTGATAACTGACCGGTGTATCGCCACGAGGGTGTGCCTGCCGGTTGTGATCCAGATCGGAGGGGCCCGGGCCCATGGCTGTACCCAAGAGAAAAACCTCGCCGTCCCGTCGTGGCATGCGTCGCAGCCATGCTGCGCTGCCTGTCCAGGCGCACGCGGAATGCTCCAACTGCGGTGAGCTGAAGCGCCCGCACCATGTCTGCAGCCATTGCGGGCATTATGACGGGCGTGAAGTCGCGTCCGCCGGCAAGGCGCTGAAGACGGCGGTCCGCGCCTGACAACAGCACGCCACTGGCGTCATGACCCGGTAACGGCGCGATTCACAACGGTCGCGCCGGCGGGCGCCCCACGGGGCGTCCCGCCCGGGATGCGCGGGGATATGGTCATTTCAAAGTGTATATCCTGATCTTGCGCGTTTCTTTCCTACCCGGCACAAGACGAGCATGAGCGAGACAGGTTCCTCCTTTTCCGAGACTGGGTCTTACACCCTTGCCATTGATGGCATGGGGGGAGATGGCGGTTCGGAAGTTGTGGTGGCCGGACTGGCGATTGCCGCGGACCGACATCCTTCAGCCAGAATCCTTCTGGTCGGGGACGAGGCGAAACTGTCCGGCCTGCTGAGCCGCCATCCACGCGCGGCCGCCATCTGCACAATCCGTCCGGCCCGTTCGGCCATTTCCATGGACATGAAGCCAACCGCCGCGTTGCGGGTGCGCGATTCGTCCATGCGGCTGGCCATGGACGCCGTGGCGCAGGGCGAGGCGCAGGGCGTCGTATCCGCTGGCAACAGCGGGGCGATGCTGGCGCTGGCCAAGATCGTGGTCAAGACGCTGCCCGGCATCACCCGCCCCGCCATGGCGGCCATAAGCCCCACCACGCGGGGTGATGTGGTCATGCTTGACCTCGGGGCCAACGTGGCGTGCGACTGGCGCAACCTTGTCGAATTCGCCGTGATGGGCGAAGCCTTCGCCAAGGCGGTGCTGGGGCTGCCCGCGCCCACCATCGGGCTGCTCAATGTCGGGTCGGAGGAGCTGAAAGGCGACGACCGGCTCCGGCAGGCGGCGGAAGTGCTGCGCGGCAGTTCGCTGGGCAGGCAGTTCCACGGCTTCGTGGAAGGGCATGACATCACGGCGGGCACTACCGATGTGGTGGTGACGGACGGCTTTACCGGCAATGTGGCCCTGAAAACGGGGGAGGGCGCGCTGAAAATGGCGTTTACCCTCCTGCGGCAGGTCTTTACCTCCAGCCTTCTGGGCCGGATCGGCTATCTGCTTGTCCGCCCCGGTCTGGAGCGCATGAAGGAATGGCTCGATCCACGCCGTTACAACGGCGCGGTGTTCGTCGGGCTGAACGGAGTCGTGGTCAAGTCGCATGGCGGGACCGACGCGGAAGGATTCGCGGCGGCGGTCGATGTGGCGATGGACATGGTCACGCACCGCTTCAACGATGGAATCCGTGAGCGCTTGGCCCGCATGGAAAGCCTGACATCCGTCAAGGCGAACCCGGACCAGTCGCAGGCGGTTCCTGCATCCTGACCCAGTGACATCCGGTAGGACGGGCAGGCCGCGGTGCATGCCTCCACCTGTGTATGTGAGATGAGAGTGGTGGAAAAACAGGCATGATGGCGAAACGCTCGCTTCTGTCCGGGTTTGGCGGTTATCTGCCTGAGCGGATCGTTACAAATGATGAACTCGCCTCCCGGCTCGATACATCGGATGAATGGATTCGTGGCCGCACCGGCATCGCCCAGCGCCATATAGCGGGGGAAGGCGACACCGCCGTTTCCATGGCTGCGCGGGCCGCGCGTCAGGCGCTGGACTACGCGGGGGCCGCGCCCGCCGATGTGGATGCCATAATCGTCGCCACCAGCACGCCGGATCAGGCATTTCCCTCCACCGCGGTACGTGTGCAGGCGGAACTGGGCATGACCTCGGGGTTCGGGTTCGATCTGGCGGCGGCGTGTTCGGGGTTCATCTATGCCCTGTCCATGGCGGATTCGCTGATTCGCTGCGGGCAGGCCCGATCCGCGCTTGTCATTGGCAGCGAAGTCTATTCACGCATTCTTGACTGGTCCGACCGTGGTACCTGCGTGCTGTTTGGCGATGGCGCGGGCGCGGTGTTCCTGACCTCGGCGGATGCCACAGGTGACGGGGCGGGCATCCTGTCTACGCATCTCCATTCCGATGGCCAGTATGGCGACCTGCTTTTTGTGGACGGCGCGACCGGCCAGCACGACAAACCGGCGCACCTGCGCATGCAGGGGCGTGAGGTGTTCCGCCATGCGGTGGGCAAGCTGTCCTCCTCGGTTGATGAGGCGCTGGCCGCCAATAACCTGACCCATGCCGATGTGAACTGGCTGGTGCCGCACCAGGCCAACCTGCGCATTATCGATGGCGTGGCCCGCAAGCTGGCGCTGCCGCCGGAGCGCGTGGTGATCACGGTGGACCGGCACGCCAATACCTCGGCGGCCTCCATTCCGCTGGCCATGAACGAGGCCGTGCGCGACGGGCGCATCCGCAAGGGCGACCTCGTCCTGCTCGAAGCCCTGGGTGGCGGGCTGACATGGGGATCGGCGCTGGTCCGGCTCTAATGTCGTTTCGGTGCAACATTGCAATGAATGGTTGATGAAACCGGCGTTTCATCAACGACATTCAATTGACGATGGCGACGCGCATGCATAACGTTTACGCATGAGCACAGTGACGCGCGCCACTCTGGCAGAACAGATATATGATCAGGTCGGCCTGTCCCGCCATGAATCCGCCGATATTCTGGAAGATATTCTGGAGCGGATGGCGCGGACGCTTGAGGCTGGCGATACCCTGAAAATCAGTGGATTCGGCACGTTTTCCGTCCGGCAGAAGGGGCAGCGTACGGGCCGTAATCCGAAAACGGGCGTGGAGGTACCGATTCTGCCGCGTTCCGTTCTGGTTTTTCGCCCCAGCCAACTGCTTCGCGCCCATGTCAACGGTCAGGCCGCCGATGCGGACCTGCCCGAAGGAGATGAGGAATGAACGCGCAGTACGATCCGGCTGAAGCCAACTGGCAGGACGGTCATGGCGTAACGGGTATGGACGGCCTGCCCATTTACGATGTGGCGCGTGAACTCGGTCTGGCCCAGCATGTCATGCGCATGTGGGAGACCCGCTTCCCCCAGCTCGCCCCGCTGCGCGGGCAGGGCGGGCGGCGTTATTACCGCCCGCATGATATTGCCGTGCTGCGACGGATCGCGGACCTGCTCTATGTCCGTAAACTGTCCGTGGCGGAAGCGCAGGCGGTGCTGGGTGGTGACGCCGATGCCCTGACGGATGAAACCGCGCCCGTGCAGCCGCAGGCTTCCTCCCCCCCGCCGGAACCTCCGCGGCCCGAACTGATCGAATCCGTGGCCGCGCCCGATGTGGTGGTGGAAGAGGTGGTCGTCAGCACGCAGGCGGCGGAAGACGAGATCGAATCCTTCGCCGCGACCGCCGCATCGGCCATACAGGCGGCACTCGATGAAAATGGCGAAGAGCAGGCCCGTGATGAGGCGGAACAGCCGCTGGAACAGGTCGTGATGATCGAGCTTGAACGCCTTCAGGCGGAAAACATGGCGCTGCGCGACAATCTGCGCGGCGTGCTGGTTGAACTGCAGGCCCTGCGCGCCATGGTGCCGGTCTGATTTATCAGTTTTTTTTCGGGTTTGGTTCAGAACATGCCTTGCGGTCCCCCCGTGAGGCTGCTACACCCTGCCCATCGCAGACAGGCGGGCAGTAGCGCAGCCTGGTAGCGCATCAGTCTGGGGGACTGGGGGTCGTGGGTTCGAATCCCGCCTGCCCGATATCCCTGTCTGCGATAAAACCCTTTTTTGGTCAGAGACGATCAGAGCATCCCGTTTGGGATGCTTTTTTTTATGCCCGCTCCCGCTACTCGCGCGCCCGGCTCCAGTTCAGCCACAGCATGTGCAGCACCGCCATGATGGCGGGGCCCATGAACAGCCCCAGCAGGCTCCAGCTTTCAGCACCGCCCAGTATGCCCGTCAGCACCCACAGGAAGGGAAGCTGCGTCGAGCCACCGATCACGGCGGGCCGCACCAGATGGTCTGCCAGCAGGATCACGGCAATCCCCAGCAATATGATGGCTATGGCGGTCAGCATCGCGCCGGTGTTGATCAGCACCAGCAGGGCGACGGCGGTAATGGCGATGATGGCGCAGAACGGGATCATCGCGGCGATGGCGGTCACCACCCCGAACAGGAAGGGATGCGGCGCGCCCGCCAGCAGGTAGGTGACGCCCATCAGCATCCCTTCGCCGATTCCCACCAGCACCAGCCCCGAGACCGATCCATGGACCGAGGCGATGATCTGCAATGCGATCCGTTCGCCGCGTTTGCCAAAGGCGCGGCGGGAGACGTTAAGCGACTGGCGGATGACGGCGTCGCCATCCTTGAGCAGGAAAAACAGGGTCAGGATGGCGAAGGCGAACAGCAGCACCCGGTGCAGGACCTGTGTGCCGAGCTGCTGCGTGACCTGCACCCCGCGCCCGATGTTCAGCGTGCCGAGCAGGGCGGAGACATCGGCCGGATCCCTGAGATGCTCATTCCACCATGTCTCGATGGCCACGCGGCCATAGGGCAGGCGGCTGGTCCATTGCGGCAGGGGGATGCCGGAATGGCGGGCGTCATTGAGCAGCCTGAGCACGCCTTCGGCCTCACGCCCGGCCTCAAGGGCGAAGAGCGCCAGCGGCCCGAGGAAGATAAGGGCGATGACCAGCGTGAACAGCAGCGGCAGCAGGGCGCGCTGCGTGCGCGAATGCCACCGCAGCCGGGCGCGGACATAGAGCGGCCACGAGGCGATGGCGAAGATACAGCCCCAGATCAGCGACGGCAGGAACCCCCGAACCGTGTAAAGCGCCAGCAGCACGAAAAACAGCGCCAGCGCCGCGCGCGCCATCCGCTGGGTGCGCCGTGTTTCCTGGAATGAACGGAAATTACGCATCGTGGATAGAGGATCGGCCTTCTCCCCCCGCAGGTGGAGATACGGACGATCCTGATCCGCGTTGTGGGGATCCGTCATGATCATTCCTCTGGAAACGGGCTCAATTCTGTGCGGACGGTAACCGGAACGTTCCTGCAACGCCATTAATCCCGTGTTGGCGCGGCGGTTTCAATGGCCCACAGGGCGAAAGCATGGATCAGGGCCGCTTCCTTCAGGGAATCGAAGCGCCCCGTGGCCCCCCGGTGCCCGGCCTCCATGTTCGTGCGCAGCATGATGGGCCGGTCGGAACGTGTGTGATCGCGCAGGCGTGCCACCCATTTCGCCGGTTCCCAGTAGGTTACGCGCGGGTCCGTCAGCCCCCCCATGGCCAGGATGGCCGGATAGGCGCGTGGCCCCACCTGTTCATAGGCGGCATAGCTGGCAATCAGGTCATAGGCCTGCGCGTCTTCCAGCGGGTTGCCCCATTCGGGCCATTCCGGCGGTGTCAGGGGCAGGGATGCGTCGGACATGGTGTTCAGTTCATCCACGAACGGCACGACCGCCACGATTCCGGCAAACAGGTCGGGCCGCATGTTGGCGATCGCGCCCATCACCATGCCGCCAGCCGAGCGCCCGTCCGCCACGATACGCCCCGCGCTACCGAATCCCGCCTCGGTCAGGGAGAGGGCGCAGGCGATGAAATCGCTGAACGTATTGGGCTTGTTGCGCCCCCGGCCGCCCAGGAACCAGTCCCACCCCTTTTCCGATCCGCCGCGCACATGGGCAATGGCGTAAAACCAGCCCCGGTCCACCAGGCTGAGCACGCGGGTGGAAAATACCGGGTCGATGGCATGGCCATATGCGCCGTAGCCATACAGCAGCAGCGGCGCGGAACTATCAATGGGGGTGTCCGCCCGGCCCAGCACGGTTACGGGCACCTGTTCCCCGTCCGGGGCCTGCGCCATGAGCCGCCAGCAGCGATACTGCGCCGGGTCATGGCCCGATGGCACGGTCTGCCGCATGAGCAGGCGGTCCGCCCGCGTGGCCATGTCATAGGCATGCCATTCGCGCGGGGTGGTGGGGGATTGATAGATGTAGCGCAGCTCGGTCGTGTCGTATTCGTAGCCGCTGCCGAAGGTCAGGTCATAGGCGGCTTCATCGGGTTCCAGCGCGTGGGTCGCGCCGTGCAGGTCACGGATGACGATGCGCGTATTGGCGTTGCGCCGTTCCCGCCATGCCAGATGGCCCGACCACACCACGCAGTCGGTGATGTAACGCCCCGGCTCATGGCCCACCAGATCGCGGCCAGCTGGCGCGGGCGGGGGCCGTGTCGGGCGTGGTCATGAGCTTGAAGTCCCGCGCGCCATCGGCATTGGTCAGGATGATGAAGTGATCGCCTGATGGTGGAGGCCATAGATCAGCCCCGCCTGCCGCCCGGCGGCGCAGGCCGCCGGGGCCAGCGGGTCATGGCCGGGGATCAGCCAGGATTCGGATGTGTCGTGGTTGCCGCTGGAAATGATGATCCACCCGCCCGAGCGCGTGGTCTCGACACTGACGAAAAAGCCGGGATCCGCTTCTTCATACACCAGCGTATCCGCTTCCTCTCCGATGCGGCGGCGATAGACGCGCGCCGGGCGGCCATGTTCGTCGCGCCAGACCCAGAACAGGTACGCGCTGTCGGGGGAAAAGACGAAAGCGCCGCTACAGTTTTCAACCGGCGGCAGCGTCCCGGCCTCCTCCGCGATGCGGCGGATGCGGATACGGTAGATTTCCGATCCCTGCGTATCTTCCGCATGGGCGAAGAGCGTGTGGTCGGGGCTGTGGCTGGCGGTGGCGACGGCGTAATAGTCATGCCCGCGCGCCGCCGCGTTCACATCCAGCAGCACCTCCGTCGCCTGCGGGTGGGCGGCGGGATGGCGTGTATAGACCGGGTACTGCGCGCCGGGGGTGTAGCCGGTCTGGTACAGGAACGGCCCGTGCGGCACGGCGGGATAGGTTTCATCGGGCTGCATGCGCCCCTTCATTTCCGCCACGAGTTCGGCCTGCGTTTCCCCGGTGCCGGACAGGATGGCGGCGGTATAGGCGTTTTCCGCCCGCAGATGCGCGGCGATGTCCGGCCGGAGCAGGGACGGATCACGCAGCACGTTCTGCCAGTTGTCGTCCTTCATCCACGCATATTCGTCCTGCCGCGTGCGGCCGAGCTGCGTGATGGCGCGGGGTATCTTGCGGGGGGTGGGGGGAAGCGTCATCGCATGGGTCCGTTCCGCG
>NZ_BAIO01000040.1 GCF_000613305.1 Komagataeibacter kakiaceti JCM 25156 | reverse complement strand
ACAACCGGGCGGGTCGCTGGGCCGATGGGGCGAAGGGGCCGGGCCGTACGGGCTGGGCTGGACGCCGGCCGCACTGCTGGATGACCCGCGCATCAATAACACCACCACCCAGCCCGCCCTGCAGCCGCATGGAACGGTTATGGCTGCAACATGGCCTATCGCCTGTCCGCCATCAGGGCAGCGGGGCTGCGCTTTGACGAGCGCCTGCCGCTTTACGCGTGGTACGAGGATATTGATTTTTCCCGCCAGATAGGGCGGCTGGGGCGCATCGTGCGGGCCAACGGGGCCAAGGGCGTCCATCTGGGCAGCAAACTGGGGCGCACGCCCGGGCGCAGGCTGGGTTATTCGCAGGTCGCCAACCCGTTATACCTGTCGCGCAAGGGAACTTTCCCCCTCGATCATGCGCTGCGCAGTATCGGGCGCAATATCGCCATGAACGCCCTGCGCAGCCTGTGGTCCGAACCCTATATCGACCGACGCGGGCGGATCGTGGGGAACTGGCTGGCGTTACGCGATGCGCTGCGTGGCAGCCTCTCGCCTGAAAAGATACTGACCCTGTAGCCGAGAGGGGCCTTTCCCATGTTCTTTTCACTTATTGTGCCGACACTGGGCCGGGTTGCGGAACTGCGTGCGCTGCTGGACTCCCTGACCCGCCAGTCCCTGACGACATTCGAGGTCATCATCGTTGACCAGAATGGTGACGACCGCCTCGTGCCGGTCATAAACGATTTTATGAACAGGCTGAACATCACGCATCTGCGCAGCACCGTCCGGCAATGCAATCACGCCCGCAACATCGGGGCCGGGCGGGCGGTGGGCGATATTGTCACCTTCCCCGATGATGACTGTGTTTACACCGATAACGTGCTGCAGACCGTCAGCAGATTGTTCGCGGATGCGGGCAGGCCCGATTTCATTACCGGCTCCGTCCTGACGCTGGAGGGGCGGCCCGGAAAATCGGGGCGCTGGCACCCGGTCGAGACCGCCATCAACAGCCACAATGTGTGGACCTGCCTGATCGAATTCAATTTCTTCATCCGCCGCACGGCTTTCAACGCTGCGGGCGGGTTTGACGAAGGCGTGGGGCCGGGCACGGATTTCGGCTCGGCCGAGGGGCAGGATCTGGCGCTGCGCCTGCTGGAAGGCGGCTTTTCGGGGCGGTATCTTCCCACGCTGCACATCATGCATCCCGACAAACCCCTGGCCCTTACGACCGCGCGCGCCTACAGCTATGGGGTGGGAATGGGGCATGTCATGCGCAAGAACCATGTTGGCATGACCACCATGGCCACCTTCCTGCTGCGCTCCGTCATGGGCAGCCTTGTCTATCTGCTCAGGGGGGATATTCCCCGGGCCCGCTATTATTTACTGACATTCCTTGGCCGGATCAGGGGCTATCTCTCGTTACGCGCGGGCGCGGTGACGCCGGCTCCCGCCACCGGATAGATCGCGCGGCCCCGGGGAAAGGCCGCATCCCCACCGCCACGCCTGCGTGAAAGGCACGCCCGCACGGGTTCATCAATTCCCCTGAGTACCGCAAGCGAGACCCCAAGCACGGTTATGCCGATCAAGGGCATTTCCACCATGGGCATGCGGTGATGGGTCGCGGCCTGAAACAGGCCATTGACCCAGCAGAAGACCGGATAATGCAGCGCGTACAGGGGATAGGAAATTTCCCCGCCCCATAGCGAAAGCCGGGCCAGACCGGGGGATAGGCGCACGCGCGCGCCCGACAGGACAAGCAGCGGGGAAAACACGGTTATCCAGACCATTTCCACACCGCGCGAAAGCCCGACAGGCCACATGAACACCATGGCCATGATAGCCATGCAGGCTGCGAACACGGCCGGGTTGACCATAAAAGCCGGACATGACGGGGCAAGGCGGTACAGGCCCACCCCGATGAAAAACGAAGCCCCGACCCGTGGCAGCCCGCTCCAGAAAGTGGCGGGAACATCCCCCCCCAGCCCGGTGACATAAAGCAGCGGAACACATGACACGATCATGCCAAGGGCCAGGTAGCGCTGGTCCACACGGCGCAGACGCCACCAGAACAGGTTGATGAACAGTTCCAGAAAAAGGGAGTACTGCGGCCCATTGAGCGGAAAAACCTGCGGCCCGCCCAGCGCGTGCGGCGCCCATGGATAGGGAAGATCCAGCAACGCCAGCGCAACCGCCACAAACAGCGCCAGATGCGGAATGTCCGTACCGGCAAGCCGCCCACGGGCGACGACATAGGCCGCGCCGATCAGGGTGGCCACAACAATCACGGGCATGAGCCGGACAAGGCGGCGGCGGAAGAACTGCGCCATGGACAGTGATTTCGGCCCCGTCATCCGCCCCCCATATGACAGGGACAGCACATAGCCGCTTAGGCAGAAGAACAGATCCACCGCAAGGCCGCTATTGACCGCAAGGCCGGGCACATCCAGCCAGTGCCCGAGGTGATAGACCATGACCGACAGGGCCGCGAACCCGCGCACCCCGTCCAGCGCCGCGTAATGGTGCCGTGGACCATCCATGTTCCGCTCCCGTTACGGATCATGTGACCCATGATCCCCGCTACGAAACAGGCCGCCACGCACAAAGATTTTCCATGCGGGGAAAATATTTTTGTGACGATACCGAAAGCATACACGACACATGGAAAACCGGGATGGAAATACTTGTGTACCGGATGGTTTTTCTTGCCCTATGCCCACGCCCTGCTCCGCCAGGACAATAAATTCCTGAAATATGGCAGCCCGCCGTGCAACCCGGGCCCCCCCCGCATCGTTCGCGAAGTGCGGCCCGATACAGAACCCGATCAAGATACCCCGATCAAACCACAGGGACGCGCCCATTTCCTTCCCCTTGCAACAGACAGGAAAAAACAACGGTGCATTACCTGGTGACTGGGGGCGCCGGCTTTGTCGGCAGCCATGTAGTCCTTGCCCTGCGCGACGCCGGTCATTCCGTTGTCGTGTTCGACAATCTCAGCACGGGGCACCGGGCCGCACTCCCCCCCGATGTGCCGCTGATCGTGGGCGACCTGTCCGATCCCGCGCGCCTGAACACCGTTATGGAATACGAAAGGTTTGATGCGGTACTGCATTTCGCGGCACTCTCCCTCGTGGCGGACAGCATGCGCGCACCGTTTACGTACCTGCGGCACAATTACCTCAATAGCCTGCACCTTGTTGAACTGTGCGTGCGGCATTCCATCCGCCGGTTTGTATTTTCCTCCACCGCCGCGCTGTTCGGCACCCCCGAACAGCAGCCGATCATGGAAGACGCCACGGTCAATCCGGGCTCCCCCTACGGAGAAAGCAAGTTCCTGATCGAACGGGTCCTGCACTGGGCCGAAAAGATCCATGGCCTGCATAGCGCCTGCCTGCGCTATTTCAATGCCGCAGGCTCGGACCCCTCCGGCCGCGCGGGGGAGGACCACCGCCCCGAAACCCACCTGATCCCGCTGGCGATCGACACCGCCCTTGGGCGCAGGCCACGGCTGTCCATTTTCGGTTCCGATTATCCCACCCCGGATGGCACATGCGTGCGCGACTACATACACGTCACCGATCTTGCCCGCGCCCATCTGGCGGCGCTGGAACAGATCGGGACACGCAGCGTGACCTACAACGTCGGCAATACGACCGGCTTTTCCAACCTTGAGGTCGTCCGCTCGGTCGAACGGGTTACGGGACGGCGGATCGACTGGTGCGGGGCGGACCGCCGCCCGGGGGATCCGGCCATCCTGATCGCCGGATCGGAGCGGCTGCGCAGGGAGACCGGATGGACCCCACACATCGCGGCCCTGGATGATATTGTGGAGACCGCCTATCGCTGGCGGCTGGCCCATCCCGATGGCTATGCCCCCCTCCCTGCCATGCAGGATGCCCGCGTGGAAAGCCGCCCCGTCCCGGCTTTTTCCGTGCCCCCCGTTGCGACGGCCATGCACCCGCCCGCCCCGTCCTGACCACCGGGAAACATGGTGCGGCCGCGGCGGCAGGTGGCCCCGGTGTTTTTTCCTTTCGTGGCGAAAGCCATCGCTAGACGGGCAGGATCCCATATCCATGACACCCACAGACCTGACACGCCTGACCCGTATGCAGACCGTCCTGTTCAATGCCGGGTGGAACATGCTGGGCCGTATCGGGCCGGTTGCCGTCGCCCTGCTGGTGACCCCCCCCCTGATCGTCCAGCTCGGGCTGGCCCGGTGGGGGGTGCTGACCATTGCGCTCAGCCTGGTGGGGACGTTCGGGATATTCGATTTCGGGCTGGGCCGCGCCCTGACCCGCGCCATAGCCGAACGCATTGGCGATGGCCGGGAAAAGGAATGCGCCACGCTGGTGCTGACGGGCATCGTGGCCCTGGGGCTGCTGGGGCTGGCGGGCGGCGGCATTGCGGCGATGGGTGTGCGGCTATGGGTCTATCACGGCCTGAAAATTCCGGCCGCGCTGCAACACCAGACCATGGTGGCCATGTGGGTCCTGTGCGCCACGGCCCCGCTGGTCATGATAAACGCCGCGATGTGGGGCGTCATGTCGGCCTATCAGGCCTTTCGCACCGCCAACCTCATCAACATCCCGATTTCGGTCATGTACTATCTCGGCCCCCTGCTCACCCTTCAGCTATGGAACAGTCTGGTGGGGGTGATGCTGATGCTGGCGCTGTGCCGGGTGGCGATGACGGTGGGGTATGGGTGCGTGTGCCTGCGGATCATGCCCGCCCTGCTGACCGCCCGGCCCGATTTCGGGCTGCTGCGGCCCCTGTTCAGAATTGGCGGCTGGATGACGCTATCCAACCTCATGTTCCCCATCCTGTCGTACATGGACCGTTTCATGATCGCGACGGTGCTGTCCGCCGCCGTGACCAGCTATTACACCACGGCATTCGATGTCGTGGCCCGCCTGTCCATGATCACCATGGCGGTGACCAGCACGGCCTATCCGGCCATGGCCGCCTCCTGGCGCACCGACACGGTGGCCACGACCGCGCTGTACCGCAACAGCATCCTGACAGTCCTTGGCCTGCTGTTTCCGTTCTGCCTGCTGGGCGCGCTGTTCAGCCACGATATATTATCACTCTGGGTGGGGGCCGATTTCGCGCGGCACAGCACGCTTATCATGAAGTGCCTGAGCATCGGGGTCTTCTTCTTCGGCATGGACGCGGTTGCCGCCGGATTTCTGGACGGGATCGGGCGAGCGGAAATGAACGCCATCCTGTCGGTGGTCGAGGTTGCGGTCTATATTCCCCTGCTGCTGGTGTTCCTGCACTGGTTCGGGGTCAATGGCGCCGCCTTTGCATGGGCCAGCCGCAGCCTTGTGGACTGCGTGGTCCGCATCGGGCTGGGCATCCGCCTTTATCCATCGCTGGCGCAGGTCGTGCGTCATCTTGTGCCCATGGCCCTGATCGGCCTGGTCACCATGGGGCTGGCCCTGCCCCGCACCACCTGTCTGGCCAGCAGCCTGATTGCCGCGGGGGGACTGGCCACGTTCTACGGTGTCCTGTGGACGCATGGACTGGCCGAGGAAGAAAGAACATCACTGCGCAACACCCTCTCACGGGTCTGGACGCTGGGGCGGCGGAACCTGCGCTGGCGGCGATCCGCCGGGTAAGAAACAATCAAGGTTTTCGGGCGCCGCCTTTTTTCAGGAAAGGCGGTGCCGCCTGAAGCTGGCCGCGCCCGCAAGGTCCGTCATGGGAGTGAAGAACAGATGAAATATTCGATTTTCCTTGCCATTTTAGGGTTTGTCGCCCCGCTGGCCGCCGCGCGGCTGATGACAGCGCCACATTGCAAACCATGCTGAACGGCTGTTACGCGGGCACCCATGGCTGTCTGATCGACCTGCAGGGCACCACGAAAAATCTGACCAGAACCCTGAAGATCAACCCCGAACTGGTCACGATCCGCAATGCGACATTTGAATGCCGGATGACATCGGGCACATGCCTCTACATCTCCCAGGACGGATTTCCCCATCATGACTGGGTCAGGACCAACCGGCTGGAAGGCATTACATTACACGGAAACCGCTCAATTGACGGCATAACCATGAATTATACTGGAGATAACAACTATAACGTCAATGCCGCCATGGCGCTTTTCAATGTTTCAATTCAGGGTTTCAATCATGGCATTTCCTTCGGCAACAATGTCTGGGGGGTGGACATGTTCAATGTCATGATCGGGAATGGAAATATTGGCATTTACACGCAGCCGGGCACCCATAACGCGGGGGAGCGTTCAACATTTTCCGGCGGCACGATCTATAATAACGCCATTGCCGGGATTGATGAGGAATCATGCTGGGAATTTGATTTTGAAGGCACCAGTTTCGATTTCAACGGCCAGCAGATGATCCTGCGCGGTGGCACCTCCTTCACCGGCCACATTGAAAACGCCGATACCGGCAAGCCCGAAATCGTACTCGGCGCACTGGAGGGCGTACCGGCCGGATCACTTTACATGAGTGCGGGATCAAGCATCACGGTCGATGGCTGGAACCCGAAACACCCCAGGCAACCCTGCTTTGTCGAGACAAGCCTGCCCTACAACAACCTCAAGATTCCCGCCCTGCTTTACGGATTTGGGGGCACCCGGGGCGCCGTATGCGGACCGGGGAAGGTGGTGACGTGGGACGGGCAACCCTTTTCAAACAACTAGGCGGCTGCCTGAAAAGCCGGTCCATCGTGCCGTTTGCTGTCAGCCCGGTTCCGTGTCAGTGACATTCGTGCCGGGTGATCCTAAGATATGCTGGCTGAACGGCAGAATGACAGGACAATGCGATGATAGACCATATCCGGCAGTTTAACGGTGGCCGAACACTTCTCATGAATGCCGGGGCCTTCTTCTGCATTGTTGTCATGATGGGCATCGCCAATCTGGTCTGCCGCTTTGTGCTCCAGACGGACATGTCCTATCTGGTGCCGTGGCTCATCAGCGCCCTCGGGGTTTATTTCTTTGTCCCCTCGCTTATCCTGTGGATCGCGACCGGAAGCCCGTCCGGACATGACAAGGTGCCGGAAACAGACCCGCTATAAACTGGCGGTAGACCGGCCTGTACCGATCGGGACACCGGTGCAGGAACGACCGGACAGGCGCGGCATACATCGTCGGGCAAAGCATCATTGCGGCTATTTCCATACCCCGCGCGCCTTACCACCATCATCGGCCGCATTGCAGGGCTACGGAGCCAGGAAATCATAAGGCATCACCTGCCGTCTTTCAGGCATGCGGATTACGACAGAACAGGTTTCCGGGCAGACTTTAATCTTTTCCTTACCATCTTCATGCCCACATGTTGCGGCAGGGTCCGGCACGAAACTTGCGGCCCCACCCATGATGGAACATTGCATGACCACGATTAACCCCACGTCTCCACAGGCCGTTTATCTCTCGCTTATGGAAGCTGGCAATAATCGTGACGTGTCAACGGCATCAGGCACCACCCCCTCCGCATCCGGCATCAGTGACGATATCGTCACCCTCTCCGCCGAGGCCATGACAGAACTGGCGCAGGCCGCGGACAACGCCACGGACCCGCGGATAGCCGATTATACCCGGTTCTTTCCCACTTCCGCCGATACGGACGCCACGGCCCTCGGCTGGGGGCTTTCGATCCGGCGGCCATGTCCCTCTCGTCAGGTCTCTCGCCACAGGAAATCGCCATGGCGGCGCGGGCCAGCATGGATGTCGCCTATGCCGCCCTGACCGATGGGGACAGATCCCTTGATGCGGACGGGCGCTATGCCATCGTGCGCAATACGCTCATGGCCGGACTGGACAGAACCGCACTGGCCGCCGTCAGCACGAACGAAGGCGGCCTGTTTACAAGAACCGAGCAGAATGACGCCCGGACCCTCATGACCCGGCAGGAAGAACTGGCAACGGGCCTGTTCCATGAAGCCTCGAACCCCCTGTCCCGGCCTGTTGACATGCGTAAGGGGCTTACCGGTCTGGAAAGGATAACGGCGGATATCGCCTTTCTTGACAAGGCGGGCAGCTACGAAACCAGCACCGCCGCCTGGGCGTTCAGCCGGGCCGCGGCCCAGGTGGTTTATGAAGGGGAAATGGCAGCCCGTGGCGAGATTCCGGACAACACGCTCATCAGCGAATTCAGCTTTATCCTCATGCTGGCAAGCTCCATGACGATAGCCCAGAAATTCGTGCGGTACAATACCCCGGCGGAGCGGGCGCAACACAATGATGAAGATGAAGCGACCCTGCTGAACCAGCTTGATGACGTGCTGGCCAGAACCCGTAAGGAACTGGGGTTCCACCCCGACCGCGCGCGGCACATCTGCGCACAGGCGCGACGTCTGGCCACGCGCCAGACGCCACAGGCGCGCCGGTGGCCGATCTGATCCGGGCGTTCCATGCCATAGCCACACGGCAGGCCCGACAGGCGGGCCTGTAATCAGGCAGGCTGATACCGCGCGAAGGGCGCAGAGATAACCGGGCCGGGTGTGGGGCGGATACGGTTTTGTCGTGCCGGTCAGGCGTCCGTCGCGGCCTGATCCGGGTTGCGCCGTTGTGGCATAAATCATTTGCCCCGGATGGAAAAAAGAGCCATCCAGTGCGGGTTCCATAAGAGAAAACCAGTATCCGGGGCAGGGCCGCATTGAACTACAGACACAGCTACCACGCCGGTAATTTCGCCGATGTCATGAAACATGCCCTGCTGACGGCGCTGATCGACTCCCTGTGCCGCAAGCCCGCCCCTTTTTCGGTTCTGGATACCCATGCCGGGATTGGCCTGTACGACCTGTCCGGCCCCGAGGCCCAGGCGACAGGGGAATGGCGCGACGGCATTGGCCGCGTGCTGGACGCCCCCGAAACCGCCCCGGCCCTGCGGCACTGGCTGGAAATTGTCAGGACGGTTATCGGTGAACATGAAGGCCGCCTGTTCTATCCCGGATCACCCGACCTGATCGCACGGCTCCTGCGCCCCGGTGATACCCTGACCTGCTGTGAACTTCACCCGGAAGACCAGACGCACCTGCGGCGGCTGTTCCGGCATAATGGCAGCGTATCCGTCCATGGGCGCGACGGATATGAAGCCATGACCGCCCTGCTGCCACCCAGGGCGGCGAAACGCGGGCTGGTGTTCATGGACCCGCCCTTTGAACGCAAGGACGAATTCCAGCGTGTGACGGGCGCCATCATTACGGCGCGGCGCCGGTTTCCCGCCGGGATTGTCGCGGCATGGTACCCGATCAAGCACCGCGCGCCCACGCGGGCCTTCCTGAACGCGCTGAAGGATGCCGGGCAGCGAAATCTTCTGGCCATGGAACTGACGCTCCGCCCCCCACTGGATCCCGCGCGCCTCAACGGCAGCGGGCTGCTCGTCGCCAATCCTCCGTTCCGGTTTGATGAGGTGGCCCGCGATATTCTGGCGGCGTTACGACCCTGTCTGGGCGATGGCGAGACGGAAAGCAGCGTAGAATGGATCGTGCCGGAATAAAGACCCGGATCGGGCCTGTTCCTACCCTGCCCTGCCGCGATTTATCCTGTAGTTCTGCCGCCGCTCGAAAGATGAGGCAATTCCCAGCATGCGCCGGTACTTGACGATCGTGCGCCGGGAAATGGAAAAGCCGCTCCGGGCCAGAGCCGCGACAATCCCGGCATCGGACAAGACGGTATCGGCTGATTCGTTTTGCACCAGACGGCTGATATGCGCGCGGGCGGCGGCGGCGGCGCGTTCGGTGCCATCTTCCGCGCCAAGTGCGGCCGTAAAAAAGAATTTCAGCGGGTACAGACCGCACGGCGTCACGATATGCTTGTTCGCCACAATACGGCTGACGGTGCTTTCATGCAGGCGCACATCCTGCGCGATCCGTTTCATGCTGAGCGGATGCAGCCCCTGCGGTCCCTGCTCCAGAAACCTTTCCTGACGGAACATGATATGCTGGCCCACCAGCAGCAGGCTGCGCCTGCGGCGGTGCAATGTATGGGTCAGCCACCGCGCATTGCTGATCCATTCCGCCATGCGGGCCTGCGCCCCGTCCCCGCCGCGCATGGGCCGTACGCGGCATCGGTCCAGCAGGTCCGTATTCAGGGTGACGCCTGCCTGCCTTCCTCTCCCGTCATGACATGCCAGCCACCGCCTGTCAGGCGCATGACCACCAGATCGGGCAGGCGCGCCGATAGCGGGGGCGCGCTGTCCTCCTCTCCCGGGCGGGGGTTGAGCCGGCGCAGTTCGTCAATCATGTCCGCCAGATCATCCGCGTCCACGCCACAGACGGCACGCAGGCGCGCCATATCGCGTTTGACCAGCAGGGGCAGATTGGCCAGCAGGGCTTCCATCGCGGGATCGTAACGGCCGCGTTCACGCAACTGCACCGTCAGGCATTCGACCAGCGATGTCGCCCCCACCCCAACAGGATCAAGCCGCATCATGCACTGGCGCACGGCCTCGACCCGCGCGCAGGCCACCCCGGCCTTCCGGGCGAGAACCGGCACATCCACGCCCAGCCGCCCGGAATCATCCAGCGCGTCCACCAGCATCACACCCAGACGGCGGTCGGTCGCATCCTTCAGGGAAAGTGACAGATGCCGCAGCAGCCGCTCACGCACACCGGGCGCATGGGCCGGGATGCGCGCCGTCATATCCCCCTCCGCAGGGCCTGTCATGCGCCATTCGGCCGTGCGGGGCGTATCCGACCATTCAAGGAAGGGGTTGTCATCAACCTGGGCCGCGACGAACCGTTCCAGATCCGCATGCGAAAGTTGCAGGATACGCAGGGTCTCGCGCATCCGGGCCGTAACGGCCAGTCCCTGCCGATGGCCGACTTTCTGGACAAGTGCAACCGGCACGGCTGCCTCCGTTACATACGCGACGTAAGCCGGGAGGCCGCCGCCTGCCTTACGGCCGGGCGCGCGATACGGTTGATGAAGACCGCCGCCCCCCACAACAGTATAAACACCAGCAGGATGACCGCACCAAATGCCGGGAAATGCGCACTGACCACCGCAAGCCCACGCGCGAGCGGACCGGTCCACCCACCCAGTTCGCCCAGTTTCTGCCCCAGCTCAACCATGCCGACCGCCCCGGCGGTCACGATGGAGGTGAGTGTGATGGCCAGATTGTACACCAGACGCCGCCGCCCCGAGCGCGCGCTCCAGCCATAGGCACGGTACATCAGCACGGCATCCAGCGTATCCACCAGCGCCATGCCGGCTGTAAAAAGCAGGGGAAAGCTCAGCACGCCGGCCAGTCCCAGCCCATGCGCCGCCTGTACCGCCGCCATGCCCAGCAGGCCGATTTCGGTTGCCGTATCAAACCCCAGCCCGAACAGGAACCCCAGCGGATACATCTGCCACCCCCTGCCGATCAGGCGGAAAACCGGACGGAACAGCCAGGCCAGCGGACCACCGG
>NZ_BAIO01000041.1 GCF_000613305.1 Komagataeibacter kakiaceti JCM 25156 | reverse complement strand
GGTTCTGTGCCTGCGCGGGCGCGATCTGGAACGGGTCGCGCCGGGCGGGCTGATCGTGCTGGCCCTGACCTCCGGCTTCGCCGCGATTGACCTGACGGAATCGCTCGATCCCCATTTCAGTTCCAGCGCCTATGGCCTGATCGCATCCGCCGGGGCGGTGCTGCTGGCCTTTGCCATGGCGGTCCTGTTTGAAGGCATGCGGGCGACTACCGCGGAACTGCGCGATCTGGCGCGCCTGCTGCTGGGGCTTACGATTTTGTGGGCCTATCTGGATTTCATGCAGTTCCTGATTGTGTGGCAGTCCAACCTGCCGGTGGAGGCCGCGTGGTACGCGCCCCGCCTGCGGGGGGGATGGGGGGCCGTGGCGCTCGCCATTGCCGGGCTGCATTTTCTCCTGCCGTTCGTTCTGCTGGTACTGCCCCCGTTACAGGCCCGGCGGCGTGTTGTCCTGCTGGCGGCGGGGTTGCTGGTCGGCATGGAAACTGTCCGTAACCTCTGGCTGGTCCTGCCGGCATGGACGCCGCCCGTTCCCTTATGGGGTGTGCCGGTATCCCTTGCTTTCCTTGGCGGCGGGAGCGCGGCGCTGGTGTTGTGGCGGATGGGCCGGGAGCCGGCGGTCGCCTGCCCCATGCCGCCGGGAGGCCCCCATGTCTGAGCGGCATGAACCGCCGGAGGTGGCGCCGCCCCGTCATGAAACCCGCGACATTTCCCTGCGCGCGGTCATTGCCGGGGGCGTGGTCATTGGTGTTGCCGTGGGCGGGCTTGTGATCCTGGCCGACATGCTGTTTCCGCAAAAATCACTCGACCGCCTGCTCAAACCGCCATTTCCGGTTATTGCGGAACCGGCATTGCAGTCCGATCCGGCGGCGGACATGGCGGCATTCCATGCACGTGAAATGGCCACGCTGAACGGTTTTGGCTGGACCGATCCCGCCCATGGCGCCGGCATATCCCCATCGAACAGGCCATGCGGCAGATCGCGCGTGAAGGCATCAATGGCTGGCCGGTGGATGGGGAGAGCGGGCCATGACCCTGCCGCGCACTGCAAAGGGAGCGAAATGGTCCCTGCTGGCCTGTCTGGCCGCCCTGTCCTGGGCCATGCCCGCCATGGCGGACGATGCGATGGCGGCGCTGGCTTTCACGCTCCGGCAGGGTAATCAACTGCCGCTCGACGCCCGCTTCGCGGATACGACCGGTCAGATCCGGCCGCTGGGCACATTCCTTGGCGGCAGGCCCGCCATTTTATCCATGGGCTATTATGCCTGCCCCAATATGTGTGAACTCGAACGTGCCGACCTGCTGCATGCGCTGGCGCGCAGCGGGCTGGAAACCCCGGCTGATTATACTCTGGTGGTTGTCAGTATCGACCCCACGGAAACGCCCGCCATGGCGCGTCAGGCCCGGCAGGATGATCTGGCGCGCTTTCCCGTAACGGCGGCGCAACAGGGGTGGCATTTCCTGACCGGGGATTCCGCCAGCATCCAGCGCCTGTCACGCGCGGTGGGGTTTCATGCGCGCTACGACCCCGGGCTTCGGCAGTACGTTCATCCCATGGGGCTGGTGTTCATTACCCCGGCGGGCATGGTGTCCGGTTATGTGCTGGGTATCGGCTACCGGCCGGGCGATGTGCGGCAGGCCGTGGCCCATGCGGCGCGTGGCGACCGCGTTACGGCGTCGCCCATCCTGCTGCTGTGCTTTCATTACGATGCAACGACGGGGCGTTACACGCTGGCGGTTGAAAAGCTGTTACGCATCGGGGCCGCGCTGACCGTGCTGATGCTGGGGTCGGTGCTGGTCATGGCCCACAGGCGGGACCGCCGATGAACTGGCTGCCCGAAGTCTCGGCCCACGCCGTGCGGGTCGATGTCCTGCTGGCGGGGCTGCTGCTGATCAGCCTGGCGGTGCTGGGGCTGGTGTTCGGGCTGATGTTTCTCAACATCATCCGCTTTCGGGTGGGGAGCCGGGTGCCCGTCTCGCATGAGGCGGTGTCCATAAAAGCTGGCGTTTCGAGATTGGCTGGACCACGGCGACACTGGTGATTTTCTTCGCCCTGTTCGTATGGGCGGCGCGGCTGTACGTGGTGGGGTTCCAGCCTCCGGCGGGCGCGATCCAGATTTACGTGACGGGCAAGCAGTGGATGTGGAAGGTCCAGTATCCGGGCGGCCAGCGTGAGATCAACGCCCTGCATGTTCCGCTTGGCCGGGCCGTGCAGCTTTTGCTCACATCGGAAGATGTGATCCATGATTTCTCGATCCCCGTGCTGCGGATCAAGCATGACGTCCTGCCGGGGCGGTACCAGAGCCTGTGGTTCATCGCCACCCGGCCGGGATCGTTCCGTTTCTACTGCACGCAGTTCTGTGGCATCGGGCATTCGCGCATGACCGGCACGCTGGAAGTCCTGAACAGCACCGATTACGCTGACTGGCTGGACCATACGCCCGCCAGCGGCAGTCTTGCCACGCAGGGGGAGGCCCTGTTCATCCATAACGGCTGTAGCGGCTGCCACGCATCGGGGCGTTACCCGCCCGATGCGCAGGATACGGCGCGCGCCCCGTCCATGGTGGGGCTGTACGGCGCCTGGTGCCCGGCCCCGATGGACGGCCCGTGCGGGTGGACGGGACTTTCGTGCATGATGCCATCCTTCATGCCGGAACGGCGCGCGCGCCTGCGGGAACCTACACCACTGAAATGCCGTCGTTCCGTGGTGTGCTGGGGGAGGATGAACTGGCGGCGCTGGTCGCCTATATCCAGACATTATCCCCCTCCGCGCCGCCGGGCATGGGGGCCGGGGCCATGACCCCGCGTGAAGGGCGGTGACGGCCATGGCCCCACATACCCGGCGGTGAACGCGGTTACCTGTGGCAGGACGGCACCGTGCGGTCATGGCTGCTGACAACCGACCATAAACGGATCGCGCTGCTGTACATGGCCTCCATCACCGTGTTCTTCGCCCTTGGCAGCGTGGGGGCCGCGCTGATCCGGCTGCACCTGATCATGCCCACGGGGGCGATCCTGTCGGACGAGACCTACAGCCGCATGTTCACCCTGCATGGCGTTGTCATGGTCTGGCTGTTTCTCGTGCCCTCCATTCCCGTAACGCTGGGCAATTTTCTTGTGCCGCTGATGCTGGGCGCGCGTGACCTGGCCTTTCCACGCCTTAACCTGATCAGTTGGTACCTGTTCGTCATGGCCGGGATGCTGGTGGTGTACGGGCTGTTCCGTGGGGGGCTGGAAACCGGATGGACGTTCTATACGCCGCTCTCCACCGATTATACGCAGGGTCGGGTGCTGCCGGTCGTGGCGGGGGTTTTCCTGAGCGGGTTTTCATCCATCGCCACCGGGGTCAACTTCATCATAAGCATCCACCAGCTCCGCGCGCCGGGCATGACGTGGTACCGCCTGCCGCTCATGCTCTGGGCGCTGTACGCCACCAGTGTCATTTTCGTGCTGGCAACCCCGGTGCTCAGCATCACGCTGCTGCTTCTGGCGTTTGAGCATTTTTTCCGTGTCGGCGTGTTCGATCCCGCCCTGGGGGGGGATCCGCTGCTGTTTCAGCACCTGTTCTGGTTCTACTCCCACCCGGCGGTTTACATCATGATCCTGCCGGGCATGGGGGTGGTCAGCGAGGTGGTGAGCACGTTCTGCCACAAGCCGGTTTTCGGGTACAGGTTCGTGGCGTGGTCGTCCATTTCCATCGCGGCCATCGGCTTTCTGGTCTGGGGGCACCATATGTTCGTGGCCGGAACATCGCTTTACGCCGCCGTTGTGTTTTCCATGCTGAGTTTCCTTGTCTCCGTTCCTTCGGCCATCAAGGTGTTCAACTGGCTGGGCACCATGCATGGCGGGGCCATCCGGCTGGATGCGCCCATGCTGTACGCCATGGGGTTTATCGGGCTGTTTACGGTGGGGGGGCTGACCGGGCTGTTCCTTGCCTCCCTGGCCAGTGATGTACACCTGACACAGACATATTTCGTGGTGGCCCATTTCCATTACATCATGGTGGGGGGCATGGTTTCGGCCTATTTCGCCGGGCTGCATTACTGGTGGCCCAAGATAACGGGCCGCATGTACCCGAAATGTGGGGGCGGACGGCGGCGGCACTCCTGTTCTTTGGCTTCAACCTGACCTTTTTCCCGCAGTTCCTGCTGGGGTATGAAGGCATGCCGCGACGCTATGCAACCTATCCGGCGCAGTTCCAGGTGCTTAATGTGCTGTCTTCCGCCGGGGCCAGCATCCTTGCGCTCGCCTATATCCTGCCGCTGGTCTATTTTGCGTGGTCGCTGTTTCGTGGCGCGCGCGCGACCGACAATCCATGGCAGGCGACCGGGCTGGAATGGCGCACATCCTCCCCACCGCCGACGGAAAACTTTATCCATCCGCCCGTCATGACGCATGACGCCTATGATTACGCCGCACTGGACCGGGCGAATGACGCCGCGCGGAAGGAGGAAGCCCATGGCTGATCCCCTCGCGCCCTATGATACGGCCGGGCACCGTGATGAAACGGCCGTGGCGGGCATGTGGCTGTTCCTGGCCAGTGAAGTCCTGCTGTTTGGCGGGCTGTTCCTGATCGTTCTGGTCTATTCGCACACGCATGCCGCCGGATGGGTCATCGGGGTGCGCCATACCAACCTGTTGATCGGCTGTATAAATACACTGTTGCTGATCACCAGCAGCGCCATTTACACCCTGGCGGTGGAGGCGGCCCGGCAGGGGCATGACCGCCGCATCATCCCCGCGGCCCTGGGGGCGGCCGGGCTGGGCGTGGTGTTTCTTGTGCTCAAAGGCCGGGAATGGCAGCTTGAGCTTACGGAGCACCTGTTTCCGGGCACGGGATTTGCCATTTCCGGGCCGGATGCCGGTGGTGCGCAACTGTTCTACAGCTTTTATTTCATGTCCACCGCGCTGCACGGGCTGCATATGCTGGTCGGTATCGGGCTGATCGTGTGGGTGTGTTACCGGACCCGCGCACGGATGGGCCAGCCCGCGCCTGGCATGGCGGTGGATGTGGTGGGACTGTACTGGAGCTTTGTCGATCTTGTCTGGATCCTGCTCTTCCCGGTCCTTTATCTGATCGGACGGGTGTGATGGCGCGTATCGTGGCGTGCTGGGTTCTGCTCATGCTGCTTTTCGGTGCGGAACTGGTCATGGCCGGGGCCGGTTTCACGCCTGGTATCCGCGCCAGCGCGGTCCTTATGGCGCTGATTATCGTATTCGGGTTCATGCGGATCGCGCGCGCACCGCCCCTTGCCGCGATATTCGCACTGGGCGGGCTGTTCTGGCTGACCATATTACTGGCGCTTGGCAGTCTGGACAGCTTTACCCGAACCACTTTCGCCGTGGGCGACAGCCTGTCTTCACGCGCCCATCATGCGCCAGCGGCGCGGGGCGTTTCCCCCTGATGGCGCGGGCATGGTTTCCCGGCCCTGTTTTTCATTTTCCCTGATCAGCCGATCGCCCCGTTGATGCGTTGGGACAGGATCAGGCTGGCGACTGGATATGTCGGGAACTGGCTCAGGGATCATGACCATGAAGATGCAGCGCATTTTACGGGTTTCAGGCAGGTCCGATATTCCGGCTGTACTGACGGGCGCTGTGACTGTCGCGGGGGCCGCCAGAACCCGCCGGGGTTGCGCTGCGGCATGAATGCGATTGTCCGTCTCGCACTCGCGCGGCCCTATACATTCGTGGTGATGGCGATCCTGATCGTTTTTATCGGTGTGCTGTCAGCCATCCGGACGCCGAAGGACATCTTCCCCGAAATCCGCATTCCCATCATCGCCGTGGCGTGGACCTACAGCAACCTTTCACCACAGGACATGTCGGGGCGCATCGAACTTCCGTTCCAGCGCGTCCTGACCACAACGGTGAACAATATCGAACATATCGAGGGACTGTCGCTTACGGGGATCGGGGTTACGAAAATCTTCTTCCAGCCGGGCACCGATGTCCGTATCGCCAATGCGCAGGTCACGGCCATTGCCCAGACAATCCTGCGCCAGCTTCCCATTGGCACCACGCCGCCGCTCATCCTCAATTACAGCGCCTCCACGGTGCCCATCGTCCAGCTTGCCCTGTCGGGCGCGGGCCTGACCGAACAGCAGTTGTATGACTATGGATTCAATTTCATCCGCAACCGGCTGGTTACCGTACCGGGTGCGGCCATTCCCTATCCCTATGGCGGCCGGGTGCGCCAGATCCAGATGGACCTTGACCCCGCGCAACTGCAGTCGCGCGGCGTATCGGCGCAGGACGTGGGCAACGCCCTGACCAGCCAGACACAGATCACGCCGGCCGGTTTCGTGAAGATTGGCGAGTACCAGTATAATTTCAGGCTGAACAATGCGCCGCTTTCCGTGGACCTGCTGAACAGCCTGCCCGTGCGGACGGTCAATGGCGCGGTGGTGCGCGTGCGCGACGTGGCCCATGTGCGCGACGGCGCAACACCCCAGCAGAATGTGGTTCATGTGGACGGGCAGCGTTCCGCCCTGATGACGGTGCTGAAATCGGGCGCGACCTCCACCATCGCGATCGTGGCCGGGATCAAGGCGATGATGCCCGATGCGACGCGCGGGTTGCCGAAGCAGATCAGGCTCAGGCCCGTCAATGACCAGTCGCTGTTTGTAAAGGCCGCCGTGAATGGCGTGGTACGCGAGGGCGCGATCGCGGCTGGCCTGACCAGCCTCATGATCCTGCTGTTCCTGGGCTCATGGCGCTCCACGCTCATTGTGGCCACGTCCATTCCCCTGTCGGTTCTGGGGGCCATTACGGCGCTTTCCGCGCTGGGGGAGACGCTGAATGTCATGACCCTGGGTGGGCTCGCCCTGGCCGTGGGAATTCTGGTGGATGAGGCCACGGTCACGATCGAGAATATCGAGCGTCATCTGGAAATGGGCAAGGATGTCCATGCCGCCATCATTGACGGATCGGGGGAGATCATCGTCCCGGCTTTTCTCTCGCTCATCTGCATCTGTATCGTGTTTGTCCCGATGTTCTACCTGCCGGGCATCGCGGGCTTCCTGTTCGTGCCCATGGCGTTTTCGGTGATGTTCGCCATGGTGATGTCCTTCATCCTGTCGCGCACGCTGGTACCCACCATGGCCATGTTCCTGCTGCGGCCGCATGGGCACGAAAACCAGACGGGTGGCAATCCCTTCACACGTTTCCAGAAGGGGTTCGAGCGGCGTTTCGAAGCGCTTCGTGCCGGTTATGGCGCGCTGCTTGCCGCCGTGCTGGACCATCGGGGCTGGTTCGTGGGCGGTTTTTCGGGTTCGCCATGCTGAGCATGGGTCTGCTGCCGTTTCTGGGGCGCAATTTCTTTCCCCAGGTCGATGCCGGAACCCTGACACTGCACGTACGCGGCCCGGTGGGCATGCGGATCGAGGAGACGGCGGCCCTGTTCCAGCGTATCGAGAAGCGGATCCGCCAGCGCATTCCCCAGGCGGAACTGGAATCGATCGCTGACAATATCGGCCTGCCCACCAGCGCCATCAACACGGCCTATAACGCATCCGGCACGATCGGGCCGCAGGATGGCGACATTATCGTGGCGCTGAAGGAAGGCCACAGCCCCACGGAACACTACATTCGCATCCTGCGCGCTGAACTGCCCACACTTTTCCCCGAAGCGACGTTTGCGTTTCTGCCATCGGACATTACCAGCCAGATCCTGAATTTCGGCGCGCCCGCGCCGATCGACATTCAGGTATCCGGCACCAACCCCGATGAAACCCGCCAGTTCGCCCAGCGGATACTGCGCGCCATCCGCCCGATCGACGGTCTGGTCGATGCCCGTATCCAGCAGCCCGGCCATTACCCGGAACTGCGTTTTGACGCGGACCGGACCCGCATCAACCAGCTTGGCCTGACGGAAGGGGACGTGACCAGCAGTATCGCGACCTCGATTGCGGGCACGGTGCAGACGGCGCCGCTGTACTGGCTCGATCCCCACAGCATGGTCACCTATCCCATTGCGGTGCAGATGCCCGAATACCGGATCAGTTCGCTGGCGGATGTGATCGGGCTGCCGGTCACGGGCGTTTCGACAACCCAGCTACAGGTGCTGGGCGCGCTGGGCACGATTACCCGGGGCACGACTTCCCCGGTCGAGACGCAGTACAACATCCGCCCGCTGATCGATGTGTTCGCGGCGGGGGATGGGCGGGATCTCGGCGCGATCGCGGGTGATGTACAAACCGCCCTGCGGCGTCTGGAGCCTGACCGGCCGGAGACGGTCACGGTCACGCTGCGCGGCCAGTACCAGGCCATGACAACCGCCTTTTCAGGCATGGGGTTCGGCCTGCTGGGCGCGATCGTGCTGATCTACCTGCTGATCGTCATCAATTTCCAGAGCTGGACCGATCCCTGCATTGTCGTCCTCGCGCTGCCGGGCGCGCTGGCGGGCATATGCTGGATGCTGTTTGCAACGCACACGCCGCTTTCCGTTCCCGCGCTGACCGGGGCGATCATGTGCATGGGGGTGGCCACGGCGAACTCCATCCTTGTCATCAGCTTCTGCCGCGAGCAACTGGCGGAACATGGTGATGCCCTGCGCGCGGCCCTGACGGCGGGCGGCACCCGCCTGCGGCCGGTCATCATGACGGCGCTGGCCATGGTCATCGGCATGCTGCCCATGGCGCTGGGGCTAGGGGAAGGCGGGGAACAGAACGCGCCCCTGGGCCGGGCGGTCATTGGCGGGCTGTTATTCGCCACCAGCGCGTCACTGTTCTTCGTGCCCACCTTGTTCGCCACGATTTATGACTGGCGCGCGCGCCGCGGGGCGGATGGGGCGCACGCCCATGCCTGATACGCATATATTGCCACAGGCGGCCCATAAGCCGCGACTGGCGTGGATCCTCCTCGGCGGGCTTGTCCTGTTCGGGCTTGTCCTTGTGGTGGGAACGGTGGCGCGCATCCATGCCCGCCACCAGCTTCATGCCGTGAATGTTGCGGCACTGGTGCCCACCGTTACCATCGTGCATCCGGGCGGGCACGCCGTTGATACGCTGGTCCTGCCCGCCGTGCTTGAAGCATGGTACAGCGCGCCGGTCTATGCCCGGACCAATGGCTATCTGCGGCGCTGGTATGTCGATATCGGGCAGAAGGTGGATGAAGGTCAGCTTCTGGCGGAAATCGATACGCCCGATGTGGATCTGCAACTTGCCGCCGCACGGGCGGCGCTGGGCACGCGCACCGCGCAGCGTGACCTGGCGCGGATCACATCGCGGCGGTGGGATCGTCTCATTGCGCAGAATGCCGTATCCCAACAGGAAACGGATGAACGCCGGGGCAACTTCGCCGCCAGTGAAGCGGCCCGTCATGAAGCGGCGGCGGATGTTGAACGCTTCGAGACGCTGTCCGGGTTCAAGCGCATCATCGCGCCATTTTCCGGGGTGGTGACCAGTCGCGCCACGGATATTGGCGCGCTGATCGTCGCGGGCACCGCCGCCAGCCAGCCGCTCTTTACGGTGTCGGATGTAAAACGGCTCCGGTTGTATGTGCGGGTGCCACAGGCCTATGCCGCGCGGATGCATGACGGTTTTGTGGCGCAGTTCACCGTGCCGGATTATCGCGACCGCAAATTCGAAGCGCGTCTCCTGCATTCCGCCGATGCCGTTGATTCCCGGTCCGGCACCATGCTGGTCCAGCTTGTTTATGACAATACGGAAAACCTGCTCAAACCCGGGGCCTATGCGCAGGTCATCTTTACATTCCGGGGGCCGGGACCGCAGGCGCCCCCTTCCGTGCGTATTCCGGCCAGTTGCCTGCTGTTTCGCAGGGACCGGACGACCGTGGCGCTGGTGGATGACGATAATCACGTCAGGATAAAGCCGGTCTCTATCCTGACGGATTTCGGCACGGAACTGGAAGTAACAGGGCTGGCACCGCAAAGCCGGATCATCAACACGCCGCCGGATGACATAAGCCAGGGGGATCCGGTCAGACCGCATGAGGACGGGCATGCGTCCTAGCTGGGGAAGGGGGGGCATGTTCCTCCTCTTCCTGCTTTGCGGCTGTAACCTGGCTCCCCGTTACAGGAAACCGGTGGTATCCGGCCTTCCCGCCACGTTCAGGGAAACCGGGCCCTGGACCCCGGCCCGGCCCACGGATGCCGCGCTGCGGGGGGACTGGTGGTCGGCCATGGGGGATGACGGGCTGAACCGGCTGGAGGACAGGATTGAACATGGCAGCCCGCAACTGGCGGCTGCCGTGGCGCGATATGATCAGGCCCGCGCCTTGTCCGGCGCGCGCGGGCCGATTTCTTCCCCCAGATCGACGCCACGGCCAGCGCGCAGCGGGAACGCGCGCTGTTTCCGGCCACGGGCACTTATTACGAATACCGGGATTATGAGACAGGCGGCACCGTCTCGTGGGAGCCGGATATATGGGGGCGTATCCGCAATCTGGTCACGGCGGCGCGGGCGAATGCCCAGGCGAGCGCGGCCGATCTCGCCGCCATCCGTCTCAGCCTGGAGGGCGAACTGGGAGATGACTATTTCCAGCTCTGCGGTCTCGATGCCCGGATCGACCTGCTGCAACGGACCGTGGCCGCCTATACGGCGTCCCTCGACCTGACAACAAAGCGCTTCATGGGCGGGGCCGCGAATGAACTGGATGTAGGGCGGGCGCGGACTCAGCTCAGCGCCACGCAGTCCCGACTGGAGCAGCAGGTGGCGGATCGCACGCTGGTCGAACACGCCATTGCCGTGCTGGTGGGCGAGCAGCCATCCACCTTCGCGCTGGCCCCTTCGGGCGGCCTTGCGCCCGTGCCCGTCATTCCTGTCACGGCCCCTTCCCATCTGCTGGAACGTAGGCCCGATGTCGCGGTGGCCGAACGGCGCATGGCGGCGGCGAATGCACGGATCGGGGTGGCGCGGGCCGCGTTTTTTCCAAATATCACGCTGGGCGCGACCGGTGGTTCGGAAAGTGTCACCAGCACCCTTCTGGCGGCGGGCAGCGGTGTCTGGGCGCTGGGGCCAGCGCTGGCCACGCTGGCCATATTCGATGGCGGCAGACGGTTCGCCAATCTGGCCGTCACCCACGCGGCCTATGTCGAGGCCGCCGCGAATTACCGGCAGACGGTGCTGACCGCCTTTCGCGAGGTAGAGGACCAGCTTGCCCTGTTAAATCATCTGGCGGACGCGCCGCGCGACAGGAGGAAGCTGTCGTGGCGGCGGCCCGGACTACCTATCTGGCAACCCTTCAGTATCGGGAGGGGGCGGTGGACTACCTGCAGGTCGTCATTGCCCAGACCGCGGAATTACAGAGCCGTGAGGATCTGATCACGATCAATACGCGCCGCCTTATGGGTGGAATTGATCTTGTCCGCGCCATGGGGGGGCGG
>NZ_BAIO01000042.1 GCF_000613305.1 Komagataeibacter kakiaceti JCM 25156 | reverse complement strand
CGCCGCACGATCACGCCGGGCGGTGGCGGCCCCACGATGACGGGCGGTTGCGCGCAGGCTTCCCCGCCGGTCAGGAGGGTAGCCATGACGATCAGGGCCGCCCACCTGTTCTTTTCATGTATGATCATTGTTCTTGCACCTTGCTGGGGAAAGGTCGATCCGGCCTTCTGTTACTTTCAGACAGGACAGCAGATGCAATGGATGGGAAGCTGCTGGAAAATAACCGACTGACAGGAAGGGATGGAAGTTTTCCGGTGCCGCCTTTTGTCAGGAAAGTTCCCCCCAAAACGCCCTATGCATTCAGGAATGCGCGACTACCGGGGAATGTGGCTGGTCAACCCTGAGCCGTTATTGCAACGGAGCCGCCTGTTTTGTCTGCTGCTGCCCACTGGTGGCGGGGTCCGGGTTTCGGGGCGGGGTGCCTGACGGATATTGCTCCGGCTGTTCATGGGATTTGCGGTCCTGATGGAAAGAAGGCCATGACTTTGATTCGGAACCCGTCAAAGCACGTGACGGCGGGGTGGTCGTGACCGGTTTTTCGGGTGTCAAGGCGGAAGGGGAGCGCGTGGCCTGCGCCATCCCCACCGCCGGATAGCCGGAGGCCAGTACGGTCATACATATAATTCCAAGACTTACAGGGTAAGACATGGAAACCTCCTGTTGCCGGGATGTGCCGGGACGCTTTTTTCAAGGGAAGCCTTTCGGTGCGGTCCCAACGATTCCAGACAGGTGGAGGTTCCTGTTTCCCTACGTCCTTTTGCCCTGATTATTCCCTGCTACAGGCTGTCGCACGGTGCGGGCAGGATATGTAATGATTTGTACGTTAATAAATATTATTTTATCAATTTTGATAGATACTAAATATCCATCCCATAAACGGAAAAAAAGTTTTGGTGAAGCTTTTTTCAAAAAGCTTCAAAAAACGCCACATTGTTGAAAAGGCGGCGACCGGAAAGGTTTATTATTTCCTGTCAACGACCGTCATGACCATCACAGACTTCCAGCGTGGCTCCGGCGGCAATCAGTTTTTCACGAATGTCCGGTTTGAGCTGGGTATCGGTCAGGACAAGATCAAAGGCATCAAGCCTCCCAGTCGATACACGCCCCCTGTCTGGAACTTGGAACTGTCCGCCAGCAATATGGTCCGGTCGGATATTTCCATGAGCACCCGCTTGATCTTGACCACATCGGGGTTGGTCTGGAACGCGGTGGTGCCATGGATTACGGATGTGGACAGGAACATGGTGTCGGCATGCAGCCCACGCGCCGCCTGTTCACAGATAAGTCCGAAAAAGGCGTTGCGCGGGCGGTTGTAATCTCCCCCCAGGCAGATCAGGCGCAGGTCGGAATAAGGGGTCAGGGCCGTAATCACCCCCATGGCGTTGGTGATGATGGTCAGCGGCGCCAGCGCGGGCAGCAGGGGCAGCATTTCGGCCACCGTGGTGGAATCATCCAGCACCAGAACCTGTTCCGGCCGGATCAGGGATACGGCGTGCGTGATGATGGTCTGCTTGCTGTCGGTCGCCCGCGCCTTGCGGTAGGTGACGGTCTTGCGCGTGGCGGTGCGGTCACGCAGGGCGAGGCCGCCATGCAGTTTCTCGATCAACCCCTGCCGCGCCAGCGCGTTGGCGTCGCGGTGGATGGTCATGCGACTGACGGCAAACCGCGCCGCCAGGTCATCGATCGTGGCGTTTCCCGTTTCAAACAGAAGGTCAAGAATACGCTGCTGGCGGCCAGCATTGTCCCGGCGGCGGGGGGAGGGGGCGGAATCGCGGGAAAGGGCCGGGGCCAGGTCATCGGTCATGCGGGAAAGCGATCCTTGCCATAAGGGAGGGATGGAGCCTGCGTGAAAATACCATCCACCCTACCACATGCAACGTGCGTGTCAGGTCCATGCGGTTTTTCAGGCGGAATGCGATCCGGTTCCCTCACATACGATCACGTATTTATGTGATATATGTAACATTTATTATGTTATTTATTGCGTCTGAATCCGTTGCCATCTGCTCGATATCAGGAGGTCAGGGATGCGCCGGGACTTCATCATCGGAATTGACTGCGGCTCGACCGCCACCAAGGCGGTCATTTTTTCACCAACCGGCCAGATCATGGGTACGGGGCGCAGGCGGCTGGCCCGCCACATGGACCGGCCCCACCATGTCGAGCGCGATATGGGGGAGGCATGGCTGGGCGTGGCGGAGACCATCCGCATGGCGCTTGCGGATGCTGGCCTGCCCGGGCAGGCCATCGCGGCCGTGGGGCTTACGGCCCATGGGGATGGGCTGTTCATGCTCGACCGCGGGGGCAATCCGCTCGGGCGTGGGATCATGTCACTCGACAGCCGTGCGACCGCGCTGCATGAAAACTGGCGCGCGCGCGGCGTGCTGGACCAGATCATGCCCGTTACGGGGCAACGCCCCTATGTCTATTCGGCCAGCACGCTCCTTGCGTGGATACGCGATCATGAGCCGGAGCGTTACCATGCCATCGGTTCCATCCTGTTCGCCAAGGACTGGATCAGGCTGTGCCTGACGGGTGAAATCGCAACCGACATGACCGAGGCCAGCACCGCCTTTACCGACCTGATGACACAGCGGTACAGCGCAGAAATACTGGATATTCTGGGGCTTGGGGCCATACAGGACTGCCTGCCACCCATGCTGGAATCCTGCACGCGCGCGGGGTGTGTCACCCCGGCGGCGGCGGCGGCCACCGGCCTGCTTGCCGGTACGCCGGTGGCGGCGGGATTGCATGATGTCACCGCCGCCGCCGTGGGCATGGGCCATACGCGCCCGGGTGACATGTCGCTGACCGCCGGGACATTTTCCATCAACGAGGTGTTCCGCGATCACCCCGTAACGGGCGATGGCTGGTCCTGCCGCGCGGGGTACCGCCGGGGGCTGTGGAACTGCATGGCGATCTCGCCTGCCTCGTCAAGCAATCTGGAATGGATGGCGAAACTGCTGCTGCCCGATGACGGGGAGGCGACCGGGCTGCTGATGAACGAGGTGGAGGCACGTCTGGCCACCCCGCGAGAGGCCCGCACCCTGCCGCTTTTCCATCCCTTCCTGTTCGGCTCACCTTATGCCGCGCCCGCCAGCGCGTCCTTTTTTGGCGTGCAGTCATGGCACGACCGCACGGACCTGTTTCAGGCCATGGTGGAGGGCATGGTCTTCAACCACCGCATGCACGTCACCGCCCTGCGCCAGACCGGACCGGTGGCGCGGCTGGGTGTGTCGGGCGGGGGAAGTGGCCAGCCCGCCATCGCCCGGCTTTTTGCCGATGTGCTGGACATGCCGGTCGAGATTTCCGGCGTGCGGGAGGCCGGTGCGCTGGGGGCCGCGCTGACGGCGGCGGTTGCCGTTGGCCTCCATCCCGATCTGGAACATGCGGTGGACGGGCTGGACGTGCCATGCACCACCTACCGGCCCGATGCGGCGCGCGCGGCGGTTTATGACAGCCTGTACCACCGTTACGTTGCCCTGACGCGGGCCATGCGCCCGTTCTGGCCATCCCTGTACGACATGACGCCCCAACCGGCGGCCCCGCCGCCCCGGCCCTCCATCCATCCCGACATTCCCCTGCACCTGTCGGGCGCGACCGTAATGGGGAGGATGCCGTCATGAATAACGGCACGCCGCCGGATCAGGCGCGAACGGAATTCGATGTCATCGTCATCGGGGCTGGAATCAATGGCGTCGGGCTTATGCGTGAACTGGCGCTACAGAACGTGCGCGTGCTGGTGGTGGACCGGGCGGATATCTGTTCGGGGGCGTCCTGCGCGCCGTCACGCCTGATCCATGGGGGTATCAAATACCTTGAAACGGGCGAATTCCGCCTTGTCGCGCAATCCACGCTGGAGCGGAACCTGCTGCTGCGCAACGCCCCGCATGTGGTGCATCCGCTACCCACGACCGTGCCGGTTTCCTCATGGTTCGGGGGGATCGTGCCCTCCATCCGCCGGTTCGTGGGGCTGGGCGGCAAAATGGCGGACCGGGGCGCGGTGGTGACCGAACTGGGCATGCTGATTTATGATTTCCTTGGTCGTCATAACCGGGTCATGCCACGTCACCGCTTTTTCCCGCGCCGCCAGACTAGGGCGCGCTGGCCGCACATGGCCACTTCCGTCATGGCGACGGGCCAGTATTACGACGCCGCCATCACCCAGCCCGAACGACTGGGCTACGAATGCGTGCGTGACGCCATGATGACGGAAAGCGGGTGCGTGATCGCGACCTATACACGCATCGAATCCTTCCATGACGGCACGCTGACCCTGCGCGACCGCCTGTCCGGCCGGTCATGGCAGGCGCGTGCGCCGGTCGTGGTCAATGCGGGCGGGGCGTGGATCGATCAGGTCAACGCCATACTGGGGCTGCGGACCCGTTATATTGACGGCACGAAAGGGTCGCACCTGCTGTTGCGCCATGATGCGCTGCTGCGTGAACTGGATGGGCACATGGTCTATTTCGGCACGCCGGATGGGCGTATCTGCCTTGCCTATCCCTTCCTCGGGCATGTACTCGTGGGCTCCACCGACATACGGCTGCGCGACCCGGATGCCGCCATCTGCACCGATGCGGAACAGACCTACATGCTCGACATGCTGGGCGCCCAGTTTCCCGGCTTCAGCTTCAGCGCGGATGATGTGATCTACCGCTATTGCGGCGTGCGCCCGCTCCCCGCTTCCGGCGCATCCGATCCCGGCGCGATCAGTCGTGACCATATCGTGCATGAGGACAGGCTTGGCCCGACCGTCCTTTTCTCGCTCGTGGGCGGGAAATGGACCACCTTTCGTGGTCTGGCGGAGGAAGTGGCCGACACCATCCTGCCGCGTCTTGGCGGGGCACGACAGGTTTCGACCCGCCTGCTGCCCATCGGCGGGGGCAGGAATTTCCCCAGACCCGCCCGGCAGGCCACCTATCTCGCGGGCATTGCCGAAGCCTATGGCATCCCACCCGAACGGGTGCGGACACTGTTTGCCCGCTACGGCACGCTGGCGCAGGACATCGCGCGTTTCTGCGCTCATGTAGCCGATATGCCCCTGCGCAGCCTGCCTACCTATACCCGCCGCGAAATCGCGTTCATCGCCCGGTATGAACAGGTCCGTCAGGTGGCGGATATTCTGTACCGGCGCACGACCATCGCCCTGTCCGGCGCGTTGACGCCCGATGTCGCGCGTGAAGTGGCGGACGTGGCGGGTGACGCCCTGGGGTGGGATGCGGATGAAATACAGCGTCAGGCGCGTGACGCCTGGCAACAGGCAGAGACATGCCACCACATGGCCGCCCACCCCATGCCGGAAGTCGTGCGGCCCGAAGCGATCGGAGCCTGAGCCATGAACCGCTATGAACAGAAGATCGCCCGCATGATCGCGGGAACCGATACGCCTGCCGACTTCATTCTGGCCGATGCGAAGGATGCGGACATGGCGGCCGGCATCAGCGCCATGGGCAGCCGCCGTGGTGGGGCCGCATCCTCCGCCTACCGTCCACGCGGGGCCTATCTGGATGACATACGCGCCATGCTGGAGCAGGATATTGTCGATATCATGCTGGTTTCCGCCTCCAATCTGGAAATATTGACCAGTGAGGGTGCTTTTGAGGGCAGCCGCGTGCAGCCCGCCATCCGCGCCAATGACAGCAGTGAATTATGGCGTGGCCGGGCCAGCCCCTACACCACCCAGAAATCGGTGCCGTTCCGTTCGGCCGCCCTGTCCGGGGCGCAGGCCCGGCTTGGCCTGTATTCCCTGACCTTCAATGGTGACGCCGCGCAGGACGCCCATGCGCTGGAATGTTTCCGCAGCTTCAGGGAAGATGCGCATGAACACGGGTTTTCCTATTTTCTGGAAGTGTTCAATCCCAACGAGGGACGGATCGCGCCGCAGGATCATGGCGTGTTCCTCAATGACATGATCGTACGCACCCTTGCGGGGCTACGTCAGGCGGAGCGTCCGGCCTTTCTCAAAATCCCTTATAACGGGGCGGCGGCGCTGACGGAGCTCTGTGCCTTTGACCCACGCATGGTCGTGGGAATCATGGGGGGTGGGAGCGGGACGACACGCGATTGCCTGGAACTGCTGTATCAGGCGCAGGGCTGCGGCGCGCGGGCTGCGCTGTTTGGCCGCAAGATCCTTGACGCCGATGATCCGCTGCTGCTGGTTCAGGCCATGCGTCACGTCACGGACGGTGATCTCCTGCCCGATGAGGCGACCTGCCTTTACCACGAAACCCTGGCCGGAAAGGGCCGCCGCGCAACCCGCCCGCTGGGCGCGGACCGCCGCGTTACGGAAGCCTGTCTGCTTGATGGCCCGGTGCGCGCGGAGGTGACGGGATAGTCATTCTGAAAGTTGTCTGAAAATAAACGATTGATAAAAAAACAATGAAAGTTTTTGGGTGCCGCCGTTTTTCAAAAAGGCGGCGTTCCCTGAAGCTTTATGATTTGCGGGATGTCTCAAAGGCTGGCTTTTCAAACAGTCTCGTGCAGGACATGCGACGTCTCCAGGTGCCGCTGGTGGGGATTTGCCCCCAGCGGATCATGGGAACGTGATGGACCACCCGCACATGCGCAGGCAACGATAACCTTTCTTGTGAGATATATCACACATGGAGCGTTACATATGAACGCTCCGGTCAATGTGGAGATATGTGATGCGCCCTGTGCCCGTGTGGGTCGGCACAAGCTGGAAAATGAACAAGGGGCCAGCCGCCGCGATTGAAACGGCGCGCGCGCTGGCCGCCTTCACTCCGCCCGCGGGTGTGCAGCCATTTGTCATCCCGCCTTTTACTTCGCTCAGGGATGTCTGCGCCATCCTGCACGACACCCCCGTACTGACCGGCGCGCAGAACACGCACTGGGAGGACGCCGGGGCATGGACGGGCGAGATTTCCCCCGCGATGGTGGCGGAATGCGGCGCGGAGCTGGTGGAAATAGGCCATTCCGAACGCCGCGCCCATTTTGGTGAGACGGACTGGACCGTCAACCTGAAGGTGCATGCGGTGCTGCGCCACGGCATGCGGCCACTGGTCTGCATTGGCGACAGCGCGCAGGAACATGATTTTGGCGTAACGCGTGAGGTTCTTGCCCGCCAGATCATGATCGCGCTGCACGGTGTCTCGCCCCGGAAGATGGCGCAGGTGCTGGTGGCGTATGAACCCGTATGGGCGATTGGCGTGAACGGACGGGCGGCGGAGGCCGGCTTCGTGGCTGAAATCCATGCCCATCTGCGCGCGGTGCTGGTGCGGATCGCGGGGGAAGAGGCGGGCGGGAACGTGCCGCTTCTGTACGGCGGCAGCGTCACGCGCGATAACGCCCGCGCCTATACGCGGCTTGACAATATAGACGGGGTCTTTGTCGGGCGCGCCGCGTGGAATGTTACCGATTTTGTGCAACTCATCAGGAGCGTGGCGCCATGAACATGACGCATCTGGCTGAATCCCGCACCGTTGCCGCCCGCAGGCGCGCCATTGTCGATTACGTCATTACGCGCGGCAATGTGGAGATTGATGAACTGGTTCTACGGTTTGAAACAAGCCGCATGACCATACATCGCGACCTGCACGCCCTGTCCGGGCAGGGTCTGGTGCGCAAGGTGCATGGCGGCGTCACGACCCTGCCCAACGGTATTGTCGAAAGCAGCGTGCTTTACCGCCTGCGCCGCGCGGTTCGTGAAAAAAAGGCCATCGCGGCGCTGGCGGCGGGCATGATCGTGCCGGGCGATGTGATCGCGCTGGATGATTCAACCACCGCGCGTTTCGTGTCGGACCATCTGGCCGGGATCGGGGCGCTGACGGTGCTGACCAACAGCCTTGGCGTCGCCACCACGCTGGCCGGGGCGCCCGACATCAGGCTGCTGGCGCTTGGCGGGTGTTACCATCCCACTTTCGATGCGTTTTTTGGGCTGTTATGCGAACAGGCCATTGGCGCGTTGCGGGTGAACACGCTGTTCATGTCGGTTTCCGCCATTCATGGGCTGTGCGCCTATCATCAGGAACAGGACATCGTGAAGGTCAAGCACGCGCTCATGCGCGTAGCGGACAGGCGCGTGCTGCTGGCCGACAGCACCAAGTTCGGCGTGACCGCGCTGAACCGTCTGGCTGACCTTGGGGAATTCGATGTGCTGATAACCGATGACGGCCTGCCCCCGGATATACGCGACCGCCTGCAGGATCGCGACGTCATGCTGCGTGTGGCGCGCTCCTGCACGGCCGACACGCTGAAGACGGCATGAAAACACAACCATAGATCCCTCAACATGGAGCAGAACCATGCGTATAGCCATTGGCGGCGACAGCGCCGGTAAGGGACTGTCCGGTATTCTCGTGCAGTACCTGATAGAGCGGGGGGAGCATGACGTGCTCGACATGTCCGCCCAGCAGGCGGGCAGCACGGAACCCTACGCCACGCTGAGCGAGCGCGTCGGCCTCGCCATCCTGTCTGGTGAGTTCGATCGCGGCATCCTGTGCTGTGGCACGGGCATCGGGGTGTGCATCGCGGCCAACAAGATACCGGCCATCCGCGCCGCATTGACGCACGATACCTATTCCGCCACGCGGGCCGCCCTGTCCAACAACGCGCATATCATCACCATGGGCGCGCGGGTGATCGGTGTGGAAGTGGCCAAGGGCATTGTCGATGCCTGGCTGGCCAACGCCTTCGACCCGCAGGGGGCATCGGCGCGCAATGTCGCGGCGATCGACGCCCTGGGCCTGAAATACGCCAGCCATGTGGCCGCCCCTTCGGAATGCTGAACATGGCGGGAAGACCCCGGCAGGATGCCGGTAACGGGAAAGAATAATAAAAATGAAAATGGCTTTTCTGCTTTCCGCGCTGCTTGCCTGCGCGCCGCTGGCCGCCCGGGCGGACGATACCGCAGCACCCCTGCGCTTCGTGCTGATCCCCAAGACGGTCCACCCATGGTTTGACAAGGTCAATACCGGCGCGCACGCGGCTGCCGACCTGCTGGGCAGGCTGACCGGCCGCAGGATCGAGATTGAGTACCGCGCCCCGCAGACGGCGGATGTCTCATCGCAGAATGACATTATCGAACGCGCCGTCGCGACACATCCCGACGGACTCATTCTCGACCTGCTTGATGAAAAGGGCAATCACGCCACCATGCAGGAAGCGGTGGATGAAAAGGTGCCCATGACCGTGTTTGATTCCCTGCCGCCAGAAGGCATGGACGTGACAGCCGTGGGGGCCGATTTCTGTGAACAGGGCACCATCGCGGCCCAGCGCCTCGCCAGCCTGATCGAGGGGAAGGGGGAAGTCGCGATCATGATGGGCGTGCCCACCGCGCCCAACCACAGCCTGCGCGCCCAGTGCGAGCGCACGGCCTTTGCGCGCTATCCGGGCATTAAGGTGGTCGCGACCGGCATTGATAACGACAGCATCGAAACCGCGCAGAAACAGGCCGCCGCCATCATGCAGGCGCATCCCGATCTGGCCGGCTGGGTGGCGTGCGATGCGTCCGGCCCGGTCGGGATCGGTCAGGCCATCCGTGAAAGCGGGCGCACGGGCAAGGTGCGCGAGGTCGGTCTTGATAACCTCAATGACATGATCCAGCTCATCCGTGATGGCGTGGCGGATTCATCGGCATCCAGCCGCCCCGAAATGCAGGGCTACTGGGCCGTGGTCGCGGCATGGCAGCGCGCGCTGGGCCAGAAAACCCCCAAGTATATCGACACGGGCATAGATGTGCTGACCAGTAAGAATATCTGAACAGGTCCGTCATGATGGAGTAACACCCATGGCAGTTCTCCAGGTTGAATCCCTGCGCAAGGTCTATCCCGGCGTTGTCGCGCTCGATCATATCGACCTGACGCTCGAAGCGGGAAAGGTCCATATCCTCGCAGGGGAAAACGGGGCGGGAAAGTCCACGCTGATCAAGGTGCTGACCGGACTGGTCCCCCCCGATCAGGGCCGTGTGCTGATCGGGGGGCAGGATGCACTGGCTGACCGTAGCCTGTTTGCCCGCGTGGCGTATGTGCCGCAGGAACTGAATCTGTTTGCGTCCATGACCGTGGCGGAAAACATGTTCATGCCGTTCGCCCGTTCCGGCTTCGGTAGCATGATGCTGCCGAAAAAGGCGATGCGGGAAGCCGCGCGCAGGCTCATGGCCCGCTTTGGCATGCACGCCCGCCCCGATCAGGCGGTGGGGCGCATAAGCGTGCCCGACCAGCAGCTGCTCCAGATCGCGCGCGCCGCCAGCCGGGAGGAATTCCGCGTTCTGATCCTTGATGAACCCACATCCTCGCTCACCTCCAGCGAGACGGAGCATCTGTTCACCATCCTGCGCACGCTGCGTGATGAGGGATGCGCGATCGTGTTCGTCTCCCACCGGATGGAGGAAATATTCGCGCTGGGTGATACCGTCACCGTCCTGCGCAATGGTCGCAGCGTGGGCACGTACCCCATGGCGGAGATGGAGGAACAGGAACTGATCCGCCTCATGTCCGGCAACACCGTTCAACTGGAGGAGCGTTTCCAGCCGCACGTACTCCCCTGCGCGGAGGAGGAGACGATCCTGAAGGTCGAACACCTGAGCGGCCCCGGCTTTACCGATGCGTCGTTCACGTTGCGGCGGGGCGAGATACTGGGTTTTGCCGGTCTGGTCGGCGCGGGGCGCTCGGAACTTATGCAGACCATGTTCGGCTACCACCGCGCCACGGCGGGGCGGTGTGTCGTGCACGGGCACGAAATCCCCCGTGGCCGGCCGGACGGCGCGGTAAGGCTGGGCATGCTCTACCTGCCCGAGGAACGTCGCCACCACGGCATCTTCCCGCTGCTGAGCGTGCGGGAGAACATCGGCATTTCCGTCCTGGGCCGGATCCTGCGTGGCGGCGTCATTTCATCGGGCCGGGAACGGCGCGTGGTGGCGGATACGGTCGAACAGTTCGATGTGCGTACATCCTCGGTGGAAAAGAAGATCATGTACCTGTCGGGCGGCAACCAGCAGAAGGCGATCATCGGCCGCGCCATGGCGTGCCAGCCGCGCGTGCTGATTTTTGATGAACCGACCAAGGGCATCGACATCGGCACCAAATTCCAGATCTACCGCATCATGCGCCAACTGGCGGAGGACGGGGTGGGCATCATCCTCGTCTCATCCGAAATGGCGGAGCTGCAACGCTGCGCCACGCGCATCATCACCATGCACGCGGGCCGGATCACCGGTTCGTTCGATCAGCCACGACCGACATCAACACACTTCGT